>NZ_JBQENZ010000013.1:108365-190434 GCF_052044935.1 Ensifer sp. 22460 | reverse complement strand
GCCTGCTCTCTGTTGTCTCTGAAGAGTTTCCACTTTGTCGGCCGGAAGGCGATGCGGCTGTGGTCGCCGGCGGCGGCGCGTTCGGGCGACAGTTCGATCTCGACATGCGGATGGTTGCGGCCCAGATCGAGTTCGAGATGGCGGGTGCCGGCAACGCGGCGGCTGGCGGTGACGAGGCCGGCAAGACAGCCGCCGCAGCCGTCGATCAGCTCGATGTCGTGCGGGCGGAAGTGCAGGTTGGCAGGCCCGTCCGGCTCGGCCGGGGCCCTGAGCCCGATCGGCCGGTCCTCGAACCAGATCTCGCCGTTCTGGAGCGTGACGGCGAGCGCGTTCGACTGGCCGATGAAGCCGAAGACGAAGGGCGAAACCGGATGGTCGTAGATCTCGTCGGGGGTGCCGACCTGTTCGATCGCGCCCTTGCTCATGACGACGACGCGGTCTGCCAGTTCCAGCGCCTCCTCCTGGTCGTGGGTGACGAAGATCGTCGTGTGGCCGGTGCGGTCATGGATCTCGCGCAGCCACTTGCGCAGTTCTTTTCGCACCTGGGCGTCGAGCGCGCCGAACGGCTCGTCGAGCAGCAGCACGTTCGGCTCGACCGCCATGGCGCGGGCGAGCGCCACGCGCTGGCGCTGGCCGCCGGAGAGCTGGGCCGGATAGCGTTTGTCGAGACCGGAGAGCT
The DNA here is from genome assembly GCF_052044935.1 of Ensifer sp. 22460. Lineage (NCBI taxonomy): Bacteria > Pseudomonadati > Pseudomonadota > Alphaproteobacteria > Hyphomicrobiales > Rhizobiaceae > Ensifer > Ensifer sp. 22460. The sequence goes on along the minus strand of NZ_JBQENZ010000013.1, from coordinate 189,755 downwards.
GCACCAGGTCGAGCAGGTCGAGGGCGCGCTTGCGGATCTCAGCGGCCGGCGGCCTTCGGCCCGACGGGCGCACCTTGAGGCCGAAGGCGACGTTGTCGAGCACGGTCATGTGGCGGAACAGGGCATAGTGCTGGAAGACGAAGCCGATGTTGCGCTGCTGCACCGTCTTTTGCGAGGCGTCCTCGTCACCGAAGAAGATCGTGCCGCCGGTCGGGCTTTCGAGACCGGCAACGAGACGCAGCAAGGTCGTCTTGCCGGAACCGGAGGGGCCAAGCAGCGCGATCAACTCGCCGGAGCGGATATCGAGTGAGACGTCGTCGAGCGCCGGGAAGCGGCCGAATTCCTTGCGGATGTTGTGAACGCGCACGTCCATAGCGTTTGACCTTTCAGTGCCTGCGGCTGGCGGCGATCTCGGCGCTGTAGCGGATCTCCAGCGCCGTCTTCAAAATCAGGGTGATCAGCGCCAGCAGCGCCAGCAACGCCGCCACCGCGAAGGCGGCGACGAAGTTGTATTCATTATAGAGGATTTCGACCTGCAACGGCATGGTGTTGGTCACGCCGCGGATATGGCCGGAGACGACCGAGACGGCGCCGAACTCGCCCATGGCGCGGGCGTTGCACAAAAGCACGCCGTAAAGCAGCCCCCATTTGATGTTGGGCAGCGTCACGAACCAGAAGGTCTGCCAGCCCGATGCCCCCAAGGACAGCGCCGCCTCCTCGTCGCTGGACCCCTGTTCCTGCATCAGCGGGATCAGCTCGCGGGCGACGAAGGGGAAGGTGACGAAGACGGTGGCGAGCACCAGCCCGGGCACGGCAAACAGGATCTGGATGCCGTGGCTCTGCAGCCAGGGACCGATCAGGCTGTGCGAGCCGAACAGAAGCACGAAGACGAGGCCGGAAATGACCGGCGAGACCGAGAACGGCAGGTCGATCAGCGTCGTCAGGAACGCCTTGCCCTTGAACTCGAACTTGGCGATCGCCCAGGCGGCGGCAACCCCGAAGACGAGGTTGAGCGGCACGGCGATGACGGCGACGATCAGCGTCAGGCGAATGGCCGAGAAGGTCTCGGTGTCGCCAAGCGCGGCAACGAATTCACCCACCCCCTTGCGCAGCGCCTCGGTGAAGACGGCGGCGAGCGGCAACAGCAAAAACAGCGCGACGAAGACAAGGGCGGTGATCGTCAGGGTCAGCCGGGCAAAGCGGCTTTCGGAGGTGGCGGCGGCCAGCGCCGGCAGGGCGCGTTGCGGGCCGGATGCGGGCAGAGGATTGGCGGTCAGATCATGCGACATAGACATATCTCCGCCGGCTCCAGGCCTGGATCGAGTTGATGAGGAGCAGCATGGCGAAGGAGATCGCCAGCATCACCGCGGCAATGGCGGTGGCGGCGGCATAGTTAAACTCTTCGAGTCTGATGACGATCAGAAGCGGCGCGATCTCCGAGACATAAGGCAGGTTGCCGGCGATGAAGATCACCGAGCCGTATTCGCCGACGCCGCGGGCAAAGGCGAGGGCGAAGCCGGTCAAGCCGGCCGGCAACAGCCCCGGCAGCAGCACCCGGCTGATCGTCTGGAAGCGGCTGGCGCCAAGGGTGGCTGCGGCTTCTTCCACCTCCTTGTCGATCTCCTCCATGATCGGCTGCACGGTCCTGACGACAAACGGCAGGCCGACGAAGATCAGCGCGACGACGATGCCGGACGGCGTAAAGGCGATCTTCAGGCCGAGCGGCTCGATGAACTGGCCGATCCAGCCGTTGCCGGCATAAAGCGTCGTCAAGGCAATGCCGGCGACCGCCGTCGGCAGCGCGAACGGCAGGTCGACCATGGCATCGATCACCCGTTTGCCGGGGAACCGATAGCGCACCAGCACCCAGGCGAGGATGACGCCGAAGACGAGGTTGATGACGGCGGCGAGAAACGCCGTGCCGAACGAGATCTTCAAGGCATTGAGCGTGCGCGGATCGAGCGCCAGCTCAAAGAACTTGGCCCAGCCGAGCCCGCTGGCCCGCCACACCAGTCCCGACAGCGGGATCAACACGATCAGCACCAGCCAACTCAGCGTGATCCCGAGCGACAGCCCAAAACCAGGCAAAACACTCGGCTGGCGAAATCGCCAGCGGCTCCCATTGCGTCGGTCCGTCAACTTCCAGTCACCTTTTCAGCCCTGCAACCGCAAACGGTCGCGCCATCCCCTCATCCAAACCGATCATCAAGTCGCCGGTTGGCCGGCTTGTCAGAGCGCCGGTGTATTTCGGCGCCAAACTAACAATTTCACGGGCTCCAACAACGCAAATTTTTGACGCTGGGACGGGTCACAAGGAAACTGATTTCGCTTTTGAGCCGCGTCGCTGGAAACACTCTACTGCGAATATTGTTCCATGCCGGATTATCGATCACGCGGGCGCAGCTTTCAGACAGGAAAATAAATACTATCGATTTTATAGATATTAGGCGTTCCTTGCTTCTCCGCCGTCTGTCGGTTGCGCATAGTCGGTCCAGAACCGGACCTGCCTGCAACGGGTCGTTGTAACTCCCGCATCGCCTTCGCAAGAGATTGATGTCATGGCAAAAACGCTGATCATTCCGGGATTGTTCGGGTCCGACGAGGGACACTGGCAACGCCATTGGTTGAGAGATCACCCGGATGCCGCTCTGGTCGAACAGGTCGATTGGAACCGGCCGAGGCTCGATGATTGGCGCGATGCTCTCGAACGCGAAATCCTCCGGCACGGAATCGTCGACCTGGTGGCCCACAGCCTCGGCTCGGTTCTTGTTGCCAACCTGGCGCGGCGTCCCCTGGCAAGACATGTGCGCAGCGCACTGCTTGTTGCGCCCTGCGACCTTGACCCCACCGACCGCCTGCATCCCGGCGCCATCGATTTCGGCGCGATGCCCGACCTGCCGCTCCCTTTTTCCAGCCTCGTCGTCGGCAGCCTCAACGATCCCTATATGCCTTTCGACCGCCTGCGGCACGTTTCGACACGATGGGGTGGCCGTCTCGTCGACCTTGGCTATGCCGGCCATATCAATATCGCCAGTGGCTTCGGCCGCTGGTCGCATGGCTATGATCTGTTGCGTGTGCTGAACGGCATCGNGCCGGCGCGCGCGCAACCGATCGAACTTGAGGTGATGGACCGCTCAGCGGCCTGGCCTGAAGCCTTGTAACGAGAGCTAGCCCGACGGGCTCTTCCACATGGCACTTGATGTTCAGATCGTTTCGCGCTCTAATAGCGCACTAACTTTATAGAGTATGCCGTCTAGGGATGACCATGCACCAAAGTGCCAGGCCAACCAGAACAACGGATACGGGCTCGACCGCTGCCGCGGCGGGCGCTATGTTTTCCCGACCCCGCGACTATGTCGTATATCGAGACCTCGGTCGGCAATATTCACAATTCGGTCGGTGTCCGCGTTCCGAACCGAAACAGCCATGCATTTCAGACTTTGCCGGGTAGTACCGGCCATGGGAGAGTGCAGATGACTGTCCATGGATTGTTTGCGAAGGTCGCTCCCGAGGGGGCCGCTGCGCGAGCCAAACCGCATATCGCTATCATCGGCCGCGGCTTTTCCGGCGTGATGATGGCCATTGCGCTGATGAAGTCGGTGCGGACTGCGTTCCACGTCCACCTCTTCGATCCGCAGCCGACGATCAGCGGCGGACAGGTGTTGGCCGCCGCCCAGAGTGGCGAGATCCTCAACAGCCGAGTGCGCGACCTTTCGGTCGCCGCAGGCCAGCCGGAGGATTTCAATGACTGGCTGTTGGCGAATGCCGAATTCCGCGCGGCCGTTTCCGCCGCGATTCCCGGCTTTCAGCAGATTTTCGTGCCGAAGAGCATCTTCAGCGACTACGTCTATCAGCGCTTTTCCGAAGCGCTGACCCGCCGGCCCGATATTTCAATGCAGCTTTCCTGTCAGGCGGTACTGGGGCTACGCAAGCAAGCCAATGGCCGCTTCCTGGTGGTGCAGGAGGAAGCAACGGTGGAGTGTGATGCCGTCGTGTTGGCCACCGGCTTCGGCCTTCGCCAGGGCGAGATGGAGATCGCCGAGGAGGAGAAGCCGCTGGTGCGCGCCCGCCGCCTCGTCGTGCCGCGTCATGCCGCCCTGCTCGGCAGCGGCGTTCGCGTCGTCGACCGCCTGCTGCAATTGCGCGACAACGGCTTTGCCGGCGAGATCACCATTCTCTCCCGGCACGGCTTTCTGCCGCAGCCGCATACGCGTCTGGCGGCCGCGCCGACCTTTCCGGTCGAGCCGATGCCGACCCGGCTCGGCGATATCGTCCGCTTCGTCCGGCAGGCTTGCGCAGAGGCGGAAGCCGCCGGCCTTGGCTGGCAGGCGGCCATGAATGGCCTGCGCAGGCGCGCTCGCTCTCTCTGGCAATCTTTGCCTGAGGAGGAAAAGCACCGGTTCAACCGGCACCTTCGGTCGATCTATGACAGCCACCGCAACCGCCTGCCGGCGCCCCTGCACCTGCGGCTCCAGCAGGAGCTTGCCGGCGGGCAAACCACCATTCGGAAGGGCTGGGCGGGCAAGCGCCGTCCTGATGGCTTGATGGTGCGCTGGGCGGGTGAAAACGAGGAGACGTTGCTTTCCGCCGATCAGGTAATCGACTGTCGCTGCTCGGCGCCGGACCTTCGAGCGCCGCTGATGCAGAGCCTTTTTGCCGGTGGCCTGGCGGAGCCGGACGAACTCAGTCTTGGGATTGCCGTCAGCCCGGCTGGCGAGGTTCTGGCCGCCGGGCAGCCGACGCGTAACCTCTATGCGATCGGACCGCTCGGCGTCGGCAGCCTGCCGGACATCGACCTGGTGCCCGAAATCGTGACGCAGACCTATGCGGCGGCGCGATTGATCGCCACCCGGCATCGCGTGACGCTGAAGACCGGGTGACGGTACAACGCGATCTCCCCGGGGCGTCAGCGTCGTGTCGCCCACGGTACCAGCCATCGCTCGAGCAGGCGTGCCGCCATCTCGAAGACGAAAGCGACGGCGGCAATGACGACGATGCCGGCGATCACCACATCGGTCACCAGAAACTGGGCAGCAGACTGGATCATGAAGCCGAGGCCGCGTGTTGCCGCGACCAGTTCGGCCGCCACCAGCGTCGACCAGCCTGCACCAAGCGCAATCCGTGTCCCGGTCAGGACCGACGGCAGGGCGCTTGGCAGGATGACGTGGCGTAGCACCTGCAGACGCGACGCGCCAAAGGCGCGGGCCGCGTTGATGTGATCGCTCCAGGTGGATTTGACACCGGTCGCCGTGGACAGAATGATCGGCGGCAACATTGCGAGCGCAATGACCGCGATCTTGGAGGCCTCGCCGATCCCCAGCCAGATGATCACCAACGGCAAATAGGCAAGCGGCGGCAAGGGTCGCAGGAATTCCACGATCGGATCGAGGATGCCTTTCCCAAGCCGGCTTGTGCCGATGGCAATACCGGCCGGCACGCCGAGGAGGATTGCGGCTGCAAGAGCGCCGAAAATCCGCAGAAGGCTGGCGCCCACATGCTGGGCGAGGGTCGCGTCGACGAAGCCTGTGACGGCGAGGCTTTGCAGAGCCTTGTAGACGGCGAGCGGCGAGGGCAGGAAGAGCGCCGAGACGAGACCATAGCTTGCAGCAAGGCTCCAGAGGGCCAGCAACGCGACGACCGTCGCCAGGGATATCCAGGCGAGCGGTAGCGGCGATCTCGTCGTGCCCTGTTCCGGTTGCTCGACGATGTCGCGCGGTTGATGCGTCGTCGACGGCGCGCTCTCGATCGAGAGGCTCATGCGGCGATCCCTTCGTCTTCGGCATGGATGAGAGCGGTCAGTTCGTCATGCAAGCGCCGGAACGCAGGCGAACTGCGTATCTCGGCGAGCGGTGCACCGGCCAGAAGATCACGACCGAACGCAGTGGCGATCTCGCTGGCGATGCGCCCGGGATTGGGCGCGAGCACAATGATCCGGGTCGCGAGCAGAAGCGCTTCCTCGATACTATGGGTGATCAGGAGTGCGCCGACGCCGCTCTTCTGCCAGACATCGAGAAGAAACCCCTGCATCCGGCTGCGCGTGAGTGCGTCGAGTGCGCCGAGCGGTTCATCCATCAGCAGGAACTTCGGGTCTGACGCGAGCGCCCTGGCGATACCGACCCGCTGGCGCATGCCGCCGGAGAGCTCCCAGACGTGTCGGTCCGCCGCATCAGGCAAACCGACCCGGTTGAGGAGGCTGCGCGCTCTCTCCAGCCGCTCCGGCCTCGCAATACCGCGCAGATGAAGCGGAAAGGCGACATTGTCGAGAGCGGTCAGCCACGGATAGAGCGCATCGTTCTGGAAAACCACGGCCCGATCTGCACCCGGACCCGCAACTGGCCGGCCATCGACGCAGACCTGACCGCTGCTTGCCGCTACGAAGCCAGCCGCCAGATTGAGAAGACTGGTCTTACCCGAGCCGGAGCGACCGATGACGACGACGAATTCGTCACGGGCGATCTTGAGGCCAATGGAAGCGAGGACAGGGGCGGCCCTGCTGTCGGGAGCTGCATAACGCAGCGTGATATTTTCGAGCGAAAGTACGGACATCCTGCTGTTCCATGCTGGGTGGCGCGCTGGCATGCTCGCCCGGCTTCATGAGCCGGGCGAGCTCTCGAACGGGGTGGTCTCAGAACGAGAGCTTCGCTGCCTCCTGCGCCCATCGCGCGGAGACGTAGGGCGTGTAATCCGGAAGCACCGCGGGAATCTTGCCCTGCTCAAGCAGGAAGGCCGAAGTCTCGGCGATGGCCTTGGCCGTCGCTCCGCCGAGAAGATCAGAGCCTGCCTGCTCTTCAAGCGAAGGGAAGTAATAGCCCTTGAGGAGCGTCGGCACGTCCTCGGGCTTTGCGCCTGTCAGGCGGGCGATCTTCTCCACCTCAGGCGAACCGGCGTTCCAGCTTTCCGGCTTTGCGCGGTAATCCGCATAGGCGTCGCCAGTCACCTTGACGAAGCCAGTCACGATATCCGGATGCTCCTCGGCAAACTTCTTGCTGACGATCCAGGCATCGAAGGTAGGACCTCCCCATTTCGCCACGTCGCTCGAGGTCGCAAGCACGGTTGCGGTCTTCTTGATCTCGGAAAGCACCGGATCCCAGACATAGGCGCCGTCGATATCGCCGCGCTGCCAGGCAGCTGCGATTTCCGGGGGGCGAAGGTTGAGGATTTCGACCGACTTCGGATCGATGTTCCAGTGTTTCAGCGCCGTGAGCAGGCTGTAATGCGCCGTCGAAACGAAGGGGGTCGCGATCTTCTTGCCGGCAAGCTGCTCCGGCTTGTCGATGCCCTTGACGGCGAGGGCCTCGGCTTCGCTGATCAGTCCGACGACGAAGATGGTTTCGAGGGGGAGCTGCCGGCTGGCGGCAGCGGCGAGCGGCGACGAGCCGACATAGCCGATGTCGATCGACCCGGAGGCGAGCGCGGCGATCACGTCGGCGCCGCCATCAAACTTTTGCCAGGTGATCTTGGCTCCGGTGATTTTTTCGTAGGTGCCAACCGCCTGCGGCACCCGAGACGGCTCGACGATCGGTTGGTAACCGATTGTAAACGTCGTTTCGGCGGCGAGAGCGGGGAAGGTGGTCTGGCTGGCCAGAAGCAGGGCCGCGCTTGCGGCAAGAAGGGTGCGTCTGCGGATCGTCATTGTGTGCTCCTCAACGGTTGGGGTCCTGGCCCCGCTCCGGAGCCTCATCACAATGCTGATAAAAAAGGTGGATTTTATATAGATAATTTATTCCGCATTTCTCTGAACCGCAGTGGTCCCATTCCAAAATTGAGGCGTTTCCGCGCAGCTTCGTGCGCCTGCCGTGGGCTCGCAGCGAGGCTAGAGATCAAGGCCACCGTAGCGGCCGTTGTGGTAGACGATCGGCTCGCCGGAGCCCGCGCTGATCGCCACGACCCGGCCGAGGATGATGGCGTGGCTGTGGCGCTCGATGATTTCCTCGACCTCGCAGTCGATCGCGGCCAGCGCGCCGCTCAATGCCGACGCGCCGCTTGCCAGCCTCACCCAGTCGGCTCCCTCGTAGCGGGCAGAGCCCTTGGCTCCATCCAGGCCGGAGAAGCGCTCCGCCACCCTCTGGTGCTCTCGCGAGAGGACGTTGACGCAGAAATGCCGGTAGCGCTGGATGATCGGCCAGGTCGAAGACGTCCGGTTGATATTGACGATCATGGTCGGCGGGTCCACCGACAGCGCCGTCGCCGAGGTGACGGTGGCACCCGTCCGGTCGTCCCCGATGCCGGCAGTGATCACGGAGACGCCCCCTGAGAAATTGCGCATCGCCGCCTTGAGGGCGGGCGCCGTGATCGGTTCGTAGCCATTGCTGGTTGGAATACTTGCGTCGAATGCTGGAGATGCGGCGAGCGCGATCGTCATGGCCAGTCCCTCGAAAATTTCGCCTAATTCCCGATCGCAAACCAGCGATACGAGAAAAATTTTTCCTCGCATCAAAAATGATAGCCCGATTTTTGATTGTCAATAAATTTTATAGAGTTTATGTTTTTTATAGTCGGCGAGGCGATCATGGCTGCCGAAAGCGAACTTGCGAGGAGGCATTTGCCGATGAACACTGCACCCGTGAAAATCCCTGAAAAGATCAATGTTCTCTGGTTTCTGCCGACCCACGGCGACAGCCGCTATCTCGGCACCATACGTGGCGGCCGCAATGTCGATATCAACTATCTGAAGCAGGTGGCTCAGGCGGCCGATTCGCTCGGCTATTACGGCGTTCTCATTCCGACGGGCCGTAGCTGCGAAGACAGCTGGGTCGTTGCCTCGGCGCTGGCGCCGCTCACGGAGAAACTGCGGTTTCTGATTGCGGTGCGGCCAGGGCTTCTATCACCGACGCTGGCGGCGCGCATGACGGCGACGCTCGACCGGCTCTCGAATGGGCGGCTTCTGATCAACGTCGTCACCGGCGGCGACCCGATCGAAAACAAGGGCGACGGTATCCACTTCTCGCACACGGAGCGCTACGAGGTGACCGAGGAATTCCTCAACATTTACAAAGCCGTGCTTCGCGGTGAAGAAGTCGATTTCAAGGGAAACCACTTCGATATCGAGGGCGGGAAGCTTCTGTTTCAGCCGGTGCAGAAGCCGCATCCGCCGCTCTATTTCGGCGGCTCCTCAGGCAAGGGCCAGGAAGTGGCGGCGCGCACGATCGACAAGTACCTGACCTGGGGAGAGCCTGTCGAAGACGTTGCCAGGAAGATTGCCGAAGTTCGTGCGCTCGCCGACGCCGAGGGCAGGGACCTGACCTTCGGCATTCGCCTTCATGTGATCGTGCGTGAAACCGCCAAGGAGGCATGGCAGGCGGCCGACGAACTGATACAATATGTCGATGACGACACGATTGCCGCCGCACAGAAGGTGTTCGAGCGTATGGATTCGGTTGGTCAGAGCCGCATGAGCCGCCTGCATGGCGGCCGACGGGACAAACTTGAAGTCGCTCCGAACCTCTGGGCCGGGGTCGGCTTGGTGCGCGGCGGCGCGGGCACGGCCCTTGTCGGCGACCCCGACCAGGTGAAGGCTCGCATGGAGGAATACCGCCAGGCGGGTATCGATAGTTTCATCCTGTCTGGCTATCCGCATCTGGAGGAGGCCTATCGTTTCGGTGAACTGGTGCTGCCGAACCTGCCGCTTGCCCATGCGGTTCCGGCCCGCGAAGCGTCGATCAACACCGGCCCGTTTGGCGAGACGATTGCCGGCGATCATCGTCCGAAACTGAAGGTTTCCCAATCGTGACAGGACCGGCGCGCCGCACCGTGATCGCAATCGTCGGCGGCGGCTTCACCGGGGCGGCGGTTGCTGCAAATCTCGCGCGGAACGTAGCAAGCGACGGCGCGACCATCATCGTCTTCGAGCCGCGGGCGCGCCTCGGCGCGGGCCTCGCCTATGACACGGACAATCCTGCGCACCGTATCAATGTGCCGGCCGCGCGCATGAGCCTGATCCCCGACGATCCTGACGATTTCCTCAACTGGATGGCGGCAAAAGGTGAACCGCGCGGCGACCCCGAGGCTCTGGCGGTCGGTGGCAATCTCTATCCGCGCCGAGCGGTCTTTGGTCGCTACGTCTGCGAGTTCGTCGCACCGTTCCTGAAAAGTGGAAAGGTCGAGCATCGGCGCGAACGTGTCGCGCATATCGATCGTCACGGGGATCGTTGGCGGCTGAGCAGTTCAGCCGGCACCGAACTGCTGGCCGATATCGTCGTTATCGCCACCACCCATCCGGCGCCCTGTGCCCCGCGGCGCCTGGATCAGGCGCTTGACGGCCACCCGCGCTATGTGGCGGATTCCACGGTCGCAGGTTCCCTGGCCTGCATCCGCGCCGATGATCACGTCCTTGTCGTCGGAAACGGGCTGACGGCAGCCGACGTGATTGCCTCGCTGGGGCTCGCCGATCATCGCGGGCCGGTCGTCGCCCTTTCACGCCGGGGCTTGCGGTCACGCGGCCATGCCGGAGTGCCCCAGGAGCCGTTCGGCGATTTCACCAGCGACCCGGTGCGAACCGCGCTCGAATTGCTGAAGCGCGTCCGACGTGCCGTGCAGGACGCGGCCGATATCGGCACGAGCTGGCATGGGGTTTTCGACGCGCTTCGCAGCCAGGGTGGCCAGATCTGGCGGGCGCTGCCGGTGGCGGAGCGCCGCCGCCTCGTGCGCCATCTGCGTCCCTTCTGGGACGTTCACCGTTTTCGCGTGGCGCCGCAGATCGATGGAACGATCCTGCATGGGCTGGAGCAAGGGCGGCTCCGAATCCTCGGCGCTTCGGTCGAGGAGGTGTGGAGACGCGGTCATGTCATCGCCGTCGATATCCGTCACCGACACACCGGTCACCGGGAGCGCCTGCTGTTCGATGCCTGTGTGGTGACGACCGGCCCGGCTCATACTGGCATTCTCTCGAGTCAGGCCTGGCTTGCAGACCTTGCTTCACAGGGATGGCTACGTCTGGATGACGTGGGCTTGGGCCTCGCCTGCGACGAGGCAAGCCGCGCGATCGGGGTGAACGGCACGGCTGAGCCATCGCTCATCGTTGCCGGACCGCTGGCGCGCGGTACCTTCGGGGAGCTCATGGGCCTGCCACAGGTCAACGATCAAGCGATTTTCGTCGCCGAAGAGATTGCAGGCATGCTGCTGAAGCCTGAGCGAAGCGGCCGACGTGTCGCTTCCGTGGCAAAAATTCAGCAGAGGCCGGTAACGACCGTTCGCGGCGCCGCTAGCCGTTGACCGGCGTGGTTTCACCATCGAGACGCAGCGACCAGTCCTCGACCGTGCGCGTCTGCAGGCGCTTGGTCGCATAGTCCCGCCAGCTGGATGGAAGAATGGCAAGATTGGCGATCTCTTCAAGCGCGTGGCGATTGAGCGTATCGACGTAGAGAAAGTGCCAGAGCCGGGCGATCGTCCACTCGGGATGACGGCGCTCGACGAGGTGCAATCGGTCGCCGGCCGAAACCAGTCCGGCTTCGATGACGCGATAGTACCAGCCGGTGCGGCCGGATTGCTGAAGGCGCCGCGCCATGTCGGGCAAGTCGAAGCGGCGGTTCAATTTCCAGCAGGGCTGCCGGCCCTGGCTCACTTCCAGAAGGGCGCCGCCGAGGCGAAACCGATCTCCGACCGCGACATCGCCCTCCGTCAGCCCCAGGGTCGAGAGATTTTCGCCGAAGGCGCCCGGCTGTTTTAACAGCGGTATGGAGCCGATCTCGTCCGTCCAGGCCCGATAATGATCCCGGGGGTAGTGATGCACCGCCTTGTCGACACCGCCGTGCCTTTTGAGATCGCCCTGATGATCGCCGGAAAAGCCGGTGGCACAGAGCTCAACGGCGCCGTCCAGCGGATGTTTGTCGATGCCGCTCAGCGTCCCCCGATCGTCGATCGGCGCGAGGCTGCCGACGAGCAAGGCGTCGAGGGAGATCGGCTGCCGATCAATCATCGATCTGCTCCAGCCAATCGCCAATCATCGCTGCGGCGGCGCGCTCCAGACTGGGGCCGAAGCGCTGGGCATCGGCACGAAGATCCGGCACGCTCAATCCTGCCGCCGCCAGTTCGCAGGCATGGCCGACCAGCCAGCGTTCGAAGGCAGCACCCGTTTCAGCCTCAGGATGAAACTGCAGGCCAAGAATCTTGCGCCCGCGCATGAAGGCCTGCTGTGCGATCTGCTGCGTCGACGCCAGCAAGTCAGCGCCGGGCGGCAGGTCATAGGTATCGCCATGCCAGTGCAACACGGAAACGTCGGCGAGATGACTGAGAGGTGAGGCGAGGCCTGAAGCAGAGAGGCTCAGCGGTGAGAAACCGATCTCCTTGATGCCGGACGAATAGACGCGAGCGCCGAGCGCCCGAGCGATCAGTTGCGCACCCAGGCAAATGCCAAGCGTTGGCCGATCTGCGGAAAGACGCGCTTGCAGCATCGCGATCTCTTTTGCGACGTAGGGGTAGGCCGCCTCCTCATAGACGCCGATCGGGCCGCCGAGCACGACGAGAAGATCCGGCTCGATCGGATCGAACGAAAGATAGTCTGCATCGCCGACATCTCGATACTCGATGGCAAACCCCGCCGCATGCAGCGGATCCGCAAAGGTGCCAAGGTCTTCGAAATGCACATGCCGCACGGCGACGGCCTTCCTTGCAGTCATCATCCGTCTCCTCTAGCGGCGTCCATCATGCGTGTTGGGGACCGTGCAGCCGTCGCTCGTGCACCCGAGCGCTTCCGGACCAGCGGCAGAGAAGTCCGGGATCGGGGTCGCGAGCAGCGTGGCGAGGCGCGCGCCGATGACCATGTCGTCTTCGATCCCGAAGTGATGGTGTTCAACGTGACCGTCACGGCCGATGATGATCGCAGTTGGCGTGCCGCGCATACCGTAGCGCTCCATCGTCTTCGGGATCGGCCCGTCATCCGATGGCTGATCGACGGCGATCGGGAAGGTCAGCCGGTATTCGTGAATGAAGGCCTTGAGCGCGTCCGGCGTCATGACCGCGTGATGCTCGAACACCGAATGCAGGCCGATGACCTGCAGGTCGGTCTCGCGAAAGACGGTCTGGACGCGCTGAGTCTGCGGCAGGCCGTGCGATACACAGGCGGGGCAGAGCATCTGAAAGGCATGGAGGAAAACGACCCGGCCGCGCAGCCGTTCGAGGCTGAAAGGCGCAGGCGTATTGAACCAGGTCGAAACGGCGAGTTCCGGGGCGGCGATCCGATAGTTGCTGTTCATTGTCATCTCCGGAGATGGCCGGACGGGCGCTGCCGTCCGGCCGCCTTGTCAGGCCGCTTCGCGAACGAGCTTCACACCGGGGAAATCGACCGGTACGGCAAGCGCGACGTTGATGTAGTTCGTGAAGAGATTGAGCGCGACATGGGCGATGATCTCGACGACATCCTGATCGTCGTAACCGGCATCACGCAGCGCCCGCACTTCGGCATCAGTGATCTGGCCGCGTGCTTCGACGAGTTTTTGGGCGAAGGTCAACGCCGCCGCCGTCTTCGGGTCGGACGACTTGCCCCGTTGCGCATTCGCCATTTCTTCCGCGGTCGCCCCGGCCTTGCGGCCAAGCGCGGTATGGGCGGCCAGGCAATAGTTGCAATCGTTGCGGTCGGCGACGGCAACGGCGATCTGCTCGCCGAGCTTGGCGCCGAGACGGCCGTTTCCGAGCGCGCCGAAAGAACCCCACATGCTGGCAAGGGCAGCCGGCGAGTTGGCGACCGCCCGGAACATGTTGGGGGCGATGCCGAAGGCGGAGCGGATCTCGCCAAGCAACTCGCCACTGGCGCCGGTTGCCGAATTGGGGTCAACTAGATTAATTCTGCTCATGGTTTTCTCTTTCTATTTGCGTGGAGGGAGAAAATTGCCGGTCCGCCGATGGCAGTCGTCGGACCGGCGCCGACATCATCGGCACCCGCTCGCGGTACTGAGAACGGTGCTCGCGGGCTCCGATGTTGAAGCTGGTGGCGAGAGCATGGCCGCTCGCTCGGTCTTGCGCCCGGCTCGGCTGCCGGCGCGTGTGTTTCCTTTCATTCTCATTTCAGGCCGCGCCGCGGTTGAAAACCCGCCAGGCAGCGTCCCGGTCCGCATCGTCGGCGCTTTCAAATTCACCGCAGTCAACGCGCAACTCCGCCGGCCCGAATGCGGCATCGACGAAGGCGCAATGGTGCGGTGCCTTCGGATCGTCGTAGACATGGGGGCGGAAGTAGCGACAGTTGACGCACATGCGCTGTTCCGGAATGGCGCCAGCCGACTGCAGGCGGCGGATGATCCTGACGAGGTGTATCAACAGGTCCTGCTGCTCGAGCTTGGAAAGCGCGGCGATGGCGTCCTGCGTGGCCGATGCCAGTTGACCGGCCTGGCGAACCGCAGCTTCGCCCTGCAGCGTCGCCGCGACTGAAAGGGCCCGCGCGTCGTTGGGGTCGGCCCGTTTCTCGACGAGCCCCTTGCGCAGGAGCGCGTTGACCGAATCCGTCGTGGTCGGCTGGCTGACGCCGAGATAGGCGGCGATCTGCTTGACGCGCATACCGCTTCGGTCGCGGGCGACGAGAAAGGTGAGTATTTGCAATTGCGTCGGATTGAGGCCGATCGCCTCGGCGGTCGTCCAGGCCTCGCTGCGCTTGGCCGTTGCCACGCGCGATAGCCCGTCACCAATCCGGTCGACCAAGGTGGGTGTATTACCAGGTTCGTTGCTCATGGCGTCATTTGTATAGGGATCCTATGTATTGTCAATGAGCGTTGGAAAAGCGCCGCGAATTTGACGCGCATCAAAGTAGAGGGGGGATCGCGGGCCTATTTCTCTGTTCGAACAACCCGAGCACGGGCTGGTCGCTCAAATGGAGAAGACGATGTTGAATGCAATCAAGAGCGGATTGGGTATCGCCATCGCGGCAATGCTTGTCGCAGCACCTGCAGCCGCCGCAGACTTCGAAGTGCACATGCTGAACAAGGGCAAGGACGGTGCGATGGTGTTCGAGCCGACATCGCTGAAAGTTGCGCCCGGTGACACGGTCACCTTCATCCCCACCGACAAGGGGCACAATGTCGAATCCATCAAGGGCATGATCCCGGATGGCGCCGAGGTTTTCAAAAGCAAGATCAATGAAAACTACAAGGTGACTTTCACCGCTCCCGGGGTCTACGCCGTCAAATGCACCCCGCACTACGGCATGGGCATGGTCGGCGTTGTCCAGGTCGGCGACGCTCCTGCCAACCTCGACGCCGTGAAGGCTGCCAAGAACCCGAAGAAGGCGCAGGAGCGCCTGGATGCCGCCCTGGCGGCGCTCGGAAACTAAGCGTTAGGCTACGCTTCGGAGCGGGGTGGGGACAGGCCGCTCCTGGCGACCGCGCACTGGGTGAGGCGCGACGCCATCATGCGGAACCAATGCGAAGGCTTCGCGTTGGTTCCGCATGGATCAGATCACCGCCGAATTGTTCCCGCCTTCACAGATTCCCTATCCCGTCATATTTGCGCGCATCCTCGGTGCGCTGTTTTTAGGTGCCGTCATCGGCTTCGAGCGCGAGGCAAAGGCGCGGCCGGCGGGGCTCAAGACCCACATGCTCGTCTGCCTTGCCGCCTGCACCTTCGGCATCATCTCGCTCGAAAGCGTCCGTCTCGGAGGCTTCTTCGACGATCGCGTCCGCCTCGATCCGTTGCGGGTTGTGGAAGCGGTGACGGCGGGCGTCGCCTTTCTCGCCGCCGGCACCATCGTGCTTTCCAGGGGGGAAGTTCAGGGGATAACGACCGGCGCCAGCCTCTGGCTCGCGGGGGCCATCGGTCTTGCGGTGGGCTTCGGTCAATGGGTCGTCGGCGGCCTTGCGGTTGCCTGTGCCTTCTCCGTCCTCTTCGTCATCGGCTCCATCGAGGCGCGGGCAATGCCCCACCAAAAGCCGGACGTCGAACCACAGGACGAGGCCAGCAATACCCACGCCAGGCGTTAGGGTTGACCCCACGTGATATGCTCGAGCGCCCGGCCATCTAAAAAAGTTATCAATTTGCATGAGTTAACGACGCTACTATTTTGATTTTTATATTTATTATTGCTTGCTATACGGGATCTCTTTCCCAGCTCATTCTCGTGAAATCCCAGACCGGCAGAGCGTTGTGCAGGGAAAGATTCTGGCGGGCTGGAAGCGTACTGCTTCTCGTCCGCATGGCAGCGATTGGTCTTTCCGGTAAATCGAATATACCTATCTAAACAAGATATTGCGCCATTTATCTCATCTAATTGGCGGGAGGATAGCCGAACAAACAGCGCGGCTCGTCGACGGTTTGAGCACACCGCGCTCCTGGTCGATGGCGGATCGTACCAAATCTGTTCGGCAATTCCTGTCGGAACCGGTAAAGTCAACAGACGCTGCAACTAGGAAGGCTCGATGGACTCTACCGGTTCCTTTGCTGCCAAATTGCTATCGGCGACGCTGTTGTTCGACCAGACGTCTTTGTCCGCACTGGAGGCTCTGGCCGCCAACTCCGATCGCAGGATCTTGCGCCGCGGCGAGATTCTCGTTCGTGAGGGAGACCGCTCGGACCGCTTCTTCGTCGTTCTGTCGGGCCGCTTCACGGTGCACCGCGAGGGAGCTGCCCAGCCCGTCGCCGAGATCGGCCAGGGCGAGCTTGTCGGTGAGGTCGGCTTCTTTGCCGCGCTGCCCCGCATTGCCACCGTGATTGCAGCGCGTGATTCCATAGTACTCGAGATTCGCGACGACCAGTTCGAGAGGGCTGCAAAGGCGTTGCCCAGCCTGCGCCAGTCGGTGACGACGTTTCTCGCGCGCCGGTTCGCCATGCAGTCTCCAGCGCTGGCGCAGCAGCCCTGCAGGCTTCGGACGCTGGCGATCGTTCCTGCGGGCCGCAGTCGTATTTCCCCTGATTTCATCGCACAGCTCCGCACCGCATTTGCTGCGGACAAGCGGGTCGTGTTCTTGACCCGAAGGGATCTCGAACACCGCTTCGCCAGGCTGCCGATCGACGATCAGCCCGTGCTCGACTGGCTGAACCATCTCGAGATCAAGGCGGATATCATCGTTTATGTCGCCGATGACGAGCCAAGCGACTGGACGCGTGTGTGTATCCGCCAGGCCGACAACGTCCTGCTCTTTGCCGATGCATCCGACCCGCCGGGGCTCAGCCCCTGCGAGGCGCTGGCGCTTTCGGTCCACACGCCGTCCAACCTTCGGCTTGTGCTTGTTCACCGGACGCGCGCGGCAACGGTTTCCGGAACCGCCGCCTGGCTCGACGCACGGCCCGGCGTTCGCCAGCATCACCACGTTTCGCTGGAAGATCGGTTGGATGTCGAACGTCTGGTCCGTTTCCTCTCAGGTGAGGCCAGGGGCTTTGTCGCCGCCGGCGGGGGCTCGCTCGGCTGCGCGCATATCGGTGTCTACAAGGCATTCGTCGAGGCGGGTGCATCCTTCGACTATCTTGGCGGCACCAGTTCCGGAGCCGCAATCATGGCTGGCTTCGCCAGCGGATTGGACGCCGACGCCATCGATCGGGGAACGCACCTCATCTTCGTCAAGAGCCGCGCGTTTCGTCGCCTCACCTTGCCGCAATATGCGCTGCTGGATCACAAGGTGCTCGACCGCACGCTGCAGGCGGAATATGGCGACGTTCTGATCGAGGACCTCTGGCTTCCGTTCTTCGCTCTATCGACCAATCTCAGCAGCCGGCAGGCGCATGTCCATCGCCGGGGAAAACTTTGGCAGGCTGTCAGGGCGTCAGGCTCGATCCCCGGCGTCCTGCCGCCGTTCTTTACGGCCGAAGGAGATATGCTTGTCGATGGCGCCATCATGAACAATCTGCCGCTGGAGCAGATGAAAGAACTTAAAACCGGCCCCAATGTGGTCGCGAGCCTGGGGTCCGACGGACCACGGAAACATCATATCGACTATGACAGCATCCCGGGAGCGTCCGAACTGGCGGTGCGGATGCTCACACCCTTCGGTCGTGCCAATCTGCCGAAGGTCCCGAGCGTGATCCAGGTGATTACGGCGAGCGTGCTGGCACACAGGCCGGAAGAAGTCATGCTCGGTGAACGCGACCTGCTCGTCTCCCCGCCAATTTCGAGCGCAATCGGGTTCATGGACTGGAGCCGGCATTCGGAGCTCTACGTCGAAGCTTACGACTGGACGAAACGATGGATCGAAGACCACCTCACCGAGAGCGACCCGAAGCTCCTGCAGATACTTGGCATTCAGCCTGGGCACGAGCTGTCGCAGACTATCGGTAACAGGGGCGTATTCGGTGGTTGAAAAGGGGCGGTGAAACGTGATTGTCCGGGAGTCCCGGAGGAATATCATCGCTCATTCCGAATTGTCACCGTCCTCTTGCGGTTGTAGTATTTTAGGATAGCCTTGTGGGGGATTAGCCCACATCGGCTATTTCGTTTGGCGTTGAGAAAGATCAATAAATAGAGAGCCCTCGGACAGGCTGCGGCTCGAACTCGAAAATACTTCGTCCCCGGATTGGTATGCCGATCGGGTTCCCTTGGATGTACCTGCGGGACGTCTTTGGCATACGGCGCACGGCAAGCGTGTGCCCCGCCACAGTGTTCCCATTTGCTTGAAGTGGATCGACACGATGCCTGAAAAAAAAGATCTAGACCCGACCGCAAAACCCTTAAGCGCCCAAGATCTGAGAAAGCAGATGCTCGAGCGCGAAATGGAAGAGATGGACAAGGAGCGGCGGCTGAAAGCCCTCGAAGAACAGAAGCATGCCGACTTTGCCGCTGATTTTCTCAAAGAACAAGTGACGGAAGAGGAAATTGGTATCGTCCGCCGCCTTGTCGCGAACGCCGTCAAGGCCGGCAAATTCGAGGCGTTGGTCTATAGCTTCCCCTCCGAGCTTTGCACGGATAGCGGACGCGCCATCAACAGCGCTGACCGTGACTGGCCGCAGACCCTGCAGGGCAAGGCGAAGGAATTTTTCGATCGCTATCAGACATACGGCAAGCCGCAAGGCTATAAGCTGAAGGCAATGATCATCAACTTTCCGGGCGGTGTGCCCGGCGATGTCGGGTTCTTCCTGAACTGGGCTCCGGACAAGGCCTAAAGCCTGTCGCGCAAAAGTGCGCAGCGGTTTTGCGACAACGACATGCTTAAAGCGCAAGGAGCGAATCTGAAAGATCGCTACGCGCTTTAGGCGCGACCATACCCGGTGTCGAATGACGCGCCGGCATCGGTGGTTCCGCATTCCTACTATCAGGGAACGCTCAACCGTTTCTGTAAGCCCGCGCCAGAAGGCGCGGGCTTATCAGCCTTAGAAAACGTCAGGTACGGTTCTGCGAATGTGATCGTCGTCTGCGAAGCCGCCCGGTCGCTTCTGGCGCTTGCCGAGGTCCGGTTCGGAAAACTTCACGCGCTCATAAGGGATCGAGGCGAGAATATGCGAGATGCAATTGATCCGCGCCCGCTTCTTGTCGTCTGACGGTACAATCCACCAGGGCGCATACTCCGTGTCCGTCATGCGGATCATCTCGTTATAGGCCCGGGTGTAGTCCCACCAGCGCTGATATGACTCGACGTCCATGGGGCTGAGCTTCCACTGGCGCAACGGGTCTGCGATGCGCTGACGGAACCGGCGCTCCTGTTCCTTCTCGCTGACATCGAGGAAGTATTTCAGCAGGACGATGCCGCTTTCGACCATTGCCGCTTCGAATCGCGGTGCGAGTTCGAGGAAACGTCGGGCGCTGTCATCCGAGCAAAAGCCCATGACGCGTTCCACGCCCGGGCGGTTGTACCAGGACCGGTCGAAAATCACAACTTCGCCGGCCGCCGGCAGGTGTTGAATGTAGCGTTGCATGTAGATCTGCGATTTTTCCCGCTCCGTTGGCGCGGGCAGGGCCGTGACCCGGAAGACACGGGGGCTGACGCGCTCGGTAAACCGCCTGATCACGCCGCCCTTGCCAGCGGCATCGCGTCCTTCGAAGACAATGACGATGCGGGCGCCGGTCTTTTTAACCCAGGCCTGCAGGTGTGCGATTTCTTCCTGCAGCCGGGCGAGTTCCTTGGCGTAACCACTGGATGATCGTTCCTCTGATGCCGCTGCTTCGGCAGCGGCGCCGTTCTTGTGCTTATTCTTTTTCTTGCCTTCGTGTTTTCCCATCGTTCCCTCCCGTTTCGATACTGCGCGCTGTTTTCATGGCGTTGGAGTTCGCAGTGATTTCCCCGTCCGCCGTCTTACCTTGGCCGTATCGGGCCTCGTAGGCGTCGAGCGCGTCCTCCATGCTCTCGAAGACCATGCTCGGCCCAATTCTTTCGATGATGCCCGCGCGGTCGAGGAGGGCGCGGGCATCCGTGTGCAATTCCGCCAGACCGAGTGCAATGTCGCGCGCCTTTAGTTCGTCGGCCAGTTCCCCGAGCATCTCGGCGGCGGTGCTGTCGATCTGGGGGATCGCACTGGCATCGATGACCAGCCAATGGGCCGGCGGCGGCAATTCGTCGGCAATGGCCGTCAAGCGCTCCCGCACATAGTCCGCATTGTAGAAAAGCAGGCTGTCCTGGATCATGCAGGCGCCGAAGCCCGGCACAGGACGTGCATCCGGTGCGCGATGCAGCTTATAGAAGCCGTCCCGACCAGGAATCCTGCCGAGCAGGGCGTCGTGCGGATACATGGCCTGCAGCAGCAAATAGATCAGCGTTGCGGCAATGGCGATGACCACGCCGTTCAAGACGCCGAGGCCGATCGGTCCCCACAAGGCGATCAGGGCAAAAACGAACTCGATCCGGTTGACGCGCCATATCCGCCTGAGGCCTTCGAGGTCGATCAAACTGAGTGCCGTTGCCGCGAGAATCGCACCCAACGCCGCGATCGGGAGGATGCGCAGAACGCTGCCGAGAAACACGAGCACCGCCATGAGGGTCGCGGCCGCGACCAGGCTTGCGATTTGTGAACGACCGCCGACGGCAAAGTTGACGGCGGTGCGGGAATCCGAAGCCGTGACCGGAAACGTGCCGAACAGCCCGGCGGCGAAGTTTGCCGCACCGAAGCCCGTCAGTTCACGGTTCGGATCGACGCGGTAGCCGCCGAGCGTTGCGAAACTACGCGCGGCAATGACACCGGAGCCGAAGCTGACGAGGAAGATGGCGGCTCCGCCGGTCAGCAAAGCATCAATCGGCAGGTTCCCGATGCGCGGCAGGATGAGCGACGGCAGCCCTTGCGGTATGTCGCCGACGACCGCCATTCCGCGTCCCTCGAAGTCAAAGAGAAAGGAAAGCAGCACAGCCAAAAAAACGACTATTACCGGGCCAGGTATGGGCGAGCGATAGATGCGGGCCACTTGCAAGAGTGCAAAACAGGCCAAGGCGAACGCCAGCGTGGGCCAATGGATCGAACCGGCTTGCCGCAGGAGTTCGAGCACAGGTGATACCAAGCCATCGGACTCGATATTGACGCCGGTAAAGCGCTTGATCTGCCCAACCAGGATCGATAGCGAGATGCCGGCGAAGAAGCCGATCAGGATCGGGCGTGACAGAAAGGTCGCCAGCACCCCGAGCCGTACAAGGCGCGCAATCAAGCATAGGATGCCGACGATCAGCGCCAGCAGCGCGGCTGCTGTCACGCGGTCGACCGTCGCGCCGGATGTAGCGAACACCGTTGTCAGAACCGCTGCCAACACGGTCATCGTGGCAGCGTCCGGACCAACGATGAGCTGGCGCGACGGGCCGAAGAGCGCATAGGCGATGAGCGGCGTGATGCTGGCATAGAGGCCGGTTTCGGCGGGCAGTCCGGCTATGGCCGGGTAGGCGATGGCGCTGGGAAGGCCAACGGCGGCAATTGCAAGTCCGGCGGAGATATCGTTGCGTAGCCATCCGACGCGGTAACCATCCAGGTTCGCGAGCAAAGGCAGGCGAGGCAGAGTAAATGCCATGCTCGGGCCCCCGGACTATGCCTCCTCCAGCCGGCAACGGTTCCGCGCCGAACAAGAGGGCCAAACGAATGGACCATAGCATTGCAAATATTAGAGATGCAAAACTTTTCGTTTTGCCTGGCCACGCACGATGCGCAAAAGTTGCAGCGTCCGCTCAGTGAAAGCCTCCACTACGTGTGCCTGATCCTGATCTCACCACGGAGCGGCTTGAGACCGCACGTCCGCAGATGCGCCTACGCCGGACACCCGAAGCCCAGGTCGCCTTAATTGGACGCGCGCGCCGGCCCCGCAGAATGCCTGAAGAGCGGTCAGGGCGGGCTCTATCCCTTCACGTATCCCGGACTCTCAACGATCGTTCCATCCCGAATGCGCATGTCAACTCCGCGAACCCGGTCCGTCTCGTTTTCGCTTCAACGCAACTGCCGGCGGATGATCCCGCGGTCGTTGCCGGCCTGCTCGAAGTCGCATATCTGGACGATTCGACGCGAATTCCTGCCCTGGTCGAAGAAGCGCTGGAAAGGCTGCTCGTCCGGCGCAAGACTCAACATAGCGCTTGAGCGTGCCGGCGAGATTTCCCGCCGGCGAAGGGCGTTCCGCAACGCGGGTGTCGCCGGATTGCAAGGCTTCCGTGACAGAGCGCTGCGCGCAACTGAAGCGCAAGATGGCGCACCACACCGAACGGCGCAGTCAATGGAAATGCCGTCCGGGCGTCGCTGTTAAACCTTGGGCATGACGCCTTTGTTGACCAGCCATGTCTCGAAGGTGCCCGGGCATCCTTCGTTGAGCCATCTTCCCCGGTAGGAGAAACCGGGGGTGGCGCGTCCGCCGCTGACGAAGCCTTCGTCGTAACGACCGATCGCACCAACTGTCTTATGCATCTTTCCGGGATGTTTCTTCTTGGCCTTTGAGAATTTCACTGGATACCCCCTACGCATTACAACCGTGAAGTCATAGCGTCTCACAGTGCACGCAGCCGTCAAGGATTAGACAAATGCGTAAATGGGGTTAGGGAACTGGCCAAGTGACGCTCCGCCGATAGCCACATGTGGAAGCCTGCCGCGCCGACAGGCTTCACATCGTTCTCGGCTCCGAAGAGTTCGGGCCACGGTTCGACCGTAGTCCGTAGTCGCGGTTGCCGAATTCATCCTAATTGCCCCCGGATAATCCGCCGCCGCTGGCGGTTATGGTCTGGCTGCCTTGATGACGCCCGCTTCATGCACGAACTTGCCGCCGAGCAGGGTCAGGACGGAGCGGACCGTGTCGATCTCGCCCACCGGCATGGTCATGTACGGTTTGTCGAGCACGGCAAGGTCGGCGAGCTTGCCCGCGGAAAGCTTACCGCGATCCTCTTCCGCAAAGCCGATCCATGCGGCGTTTCGCGCATAGAGACGAAGCGCTTCTTCGCGCGTCAGCAACTGATCATCCGCCTTTTGCACCATACCTCCCAGCGAGCGCCCGGTCAGGTGGTACTCGATTGCCTGCCAGACGCCGGCGACGCCGATGCGCGTGGAGTCCGTGCCGCCGGCAACCAGATTCCCTTGTCGATTGCGAGCCGCGTCGGTGGTGAGACCGCGGCCACCGCGGCACCGTTCGCTTCCCTGATGGCAGGGGCCCCGAAATAGGGGCCCATCTGCACGCTATAGGCGAGACCCATTCTCTGCATCCGGTCGAGCGTCCGTTCCGATCCGGTGTTGAGGTGGGCGATCGACCAGCGCAAGTCGTTGAGCGGATGCGTCTTGTGCACCGCTTCGAAGACGTCGAGGATCGCGTTTGCGGCGTCATCGGTATAGGCATGGATCTCGATGGGGATGCGCCGTTCTGCGGCGAAAAGCGAGACTTTCATGAGTTCTTCGCGGGCCTCCTGGTGGTGCGAAGCCCGGCCCCATCTGCACGCCGTCGTTATCGGCGGGCGTCGGGGCAATCTTTGGGAGTGAAGCGATTGAGACGAAGCCCAACGCTCGATTGCTTCCCATGCCGCGCAGAAAATCCACGTCGAATTGGACGATAGTCCACCAAAAGAGCACGGTAGAACCTCACTGGCACCGGGGCAGCACGCTACGAATCTGAGGGCAGGAAGAGGAACCCGCCAGAAGAACCAAGGGAGCGAGAAATGATCCACGCCCATGACGGCTCACTGTCCCAGGAGCAGCGATTGATGCGCGACAGTTGCCGCGCGTTCGTCGACGACGCAGTGACGCCTTTCATTCGATCGAACTGGCAGTGCGAATGGGACATGAGCCCGGGCGAGCGGCTGCCGCGCTCGATCCTCGAGGGAGCCGAAACGATCGGCATCCGCACGCTCGGCGTTCCGGAAGCCTATGGTGGCGTGGACCTCGAGCGCGAAACGGAGGTCCGGACCTTCGCGCTGATTTCGGAGGAAATCGCGCGCGGCGATTCCGGCCTTGCCGACAAGTTCGTGCAGAACTGGAAGGTCTCGATCCTCCTGCGCGAGTTCGCACCGAAACATTTGCAGGACAAGTGGTTCCCGCGCCTCTTGGCAGATCCGCAGTTTCTGCTTGCGCACTGCCTCACCGAGCCGCGCGGGGCGTCGGATCGCTGGCTCCCCTACAATGTGCCCGAGGCGGCGATGCACACGAAAGCCGTGCTCAAGGACGGGCACTGGGTGATCAACGGCCGCAAACAGTTCATTTCAAACGGCTTCGATGCGAGCCTCTACGTCGTCTATGCGAACACGGACTCCTCCGTCGGCATGCTGCAGGGAACATCGAGTTTCCTCGTGCCGCGCGACACGCCCGGCCTCGCGGTGACGAAGTGCAACGAAACCATGGGCTGCCGCTTCATGAACAACGGCGAACTGGTGTTCGAGGACTGCCGCGTGCCGGCGGATCATCTTCTCGTCCAGAACACGGCGCTCGGAAGCGCCGGGCAGTATTTCCGTGCAGGCAAGATCATCCAGGCGGCCAAGAACCTCGGCGTCGGAGTCGCCTGTTTCGAACGCACCGCTGACTATGTCCAGAACTATGTGCAGGGCGGTCGCATCCTCATCAAGCACCAGGCTGTGGCCCTGCGGCTTGCCGACATGGCGACCCGGATCGAGGCGGTGCGCGCACTGATCGAAAGGGCTTCCAAGGCCGTCGATGAGGGTCATCCGGACATGGATGTTCTCTGCAACATGGCCAAGGTCTACGCCTCGGAAGAGATCATGAAGGTCGCCACCCATGCGCTGGAACTGCATGGCGGCAACGGCGCTATGCTGGAGTTCGGCATCGAGAAGCTGTTCCGCGACGCTGCCATCTTTCTGCACATGGACGCAACCGTCGATGTCAGCCGGATGAAGATCATCAAGACCATGTTTCCGGCGACCGCCGGCAAATACGCGGGCCCCGAAAACTAGGGCCCGACGGAGGAGATGGCGGGCTCGAGAGCGATGGTCTTGTTGCCGATCTCTTCGAGGCCGTTCCCGAATTGAGGGGAACGCTCGGCAACGCGACATGAAGCGGGTGGCTTCGGCGCAGTGGCAAGGGGAGGAAAGATGACGAGAACAGACAGACAACCGGACGGTGATCCCGATCAGGATGTGGATGATACCCTGTCGGCGCCCTTCCGCTCCTATGCGCTCGAACGGGCCGATGCGCCCCGTTTCCATATCCGCCTTGTCGAGAAGACCCAAAGGCTCTACCCGGCGCACAAGCACGATTACTTTCAGATCGTCTACTACATGAGCGAGGCGCCGACGGCGCGCATCGGTCTCAAATCCTACAGGCCGCAGCCGGGCTCGATCTATTTCATCGCGCCGATGACCCCGCATCAGACGCGTTTCAGCAGGGTGTCACGATGCGTCGTGATCTATTTCGACCTTGATTTCCTTCGGCCCGGGATCACGCGTTCCTATCCGATTTCCGAACTCGTGCGGATAGCGCCCGAACTCACGCCCTTCGCCTGGCAGGGGCATGTCGACTTCAACCTGGATGAGGCGCAATCGGCGCGCGTGGAAGAGACCTGCCGGGCGATGATCCTCGAACATTCCGCGGATCGGATCTGTGCCGGAGAGATCATTCGCGCAGAATTGACGCTCATGCTCGGCCGGGTGTGTCGGGCCTACGAGGATCGCTTCGACGAATTGTCGCCGGTTCTGCCGGCGATCGGCCGCGACAGCGGGCATATGCGCAGGATTTCCGATTTCATCGCGGAGAACTACCTTCGCTCTCCGACACTCGATCAGGCGGCGGCCTATGCCAGGCTTTCCCGTAGCCGCCTCTGCGCGCTCCTGCGGCAGCATACGGGCACCAGCTTCAATGCGCTCATTCGCGAAATGCGCATCGATGATGCGCGCGAGCGCCTGATGCTGACCGACGAACCGATCGGCCAGATCGCCTATGCCGTTGGGTACAACGACGAGAAGTACTTCCTGCGGGCCTTTCGAAAATCGGTCGGAATGACGCCAACGGCCTATCGGGCGAAGCGGCTGAGTGACCTGACTGTGCCCGCGACATCCCGGCGCGGCCTCACCGCGCAGGCCACGGGCCTCCTGCAAAGGGGCAGGAGCTAGATGGGGTCAGCAGAAACTATGCCGGACAACGGATTGTCCATTGGAGCCAGGAGCGCCTGATCGAAGTCCGGTCCGGCATTTGCGGTTGATTGCAACATGGGAGGAGTAGCAATGCTTAAAAATGTCGAGGAGCAGGCGCATGCGCCGCTCAGAGTGTCCGGCCTGTTCGTGGGCGGGCAATTTCTGGATGATGGCAGCGCCACCACATTCAGCGTCGAAGAGCCGGCAACCGGCGCGACCATCGCGCATGTGACCAATGCTTCTGAGGCCGACGTCGACCGTGCGGTCAGAGGCGCGCGCGACGCCTTCCAGGCGTGGCGTGATCGTTCCCCACGTGAGCGCGGCCAGATCCTGCGCGAGGTCGCCGCTCACATCCGCAAGCACGTGGACGAACTTGCCGAGATCGAGGCGCGCGAAGTGGGCAAGCCGCGTCGCGATGCCCTGCGCTTCGACCTCTCGTTCTGCCACGCCTGCTTCGACTACTTCGGCGGCCTTGCCGATACGATACACGGAGAGATCCTGGACCAGGGGCCAATCGAGGCGCGCATCAGCTACGAGCCCTATGGCGTGGTTGCAGCGATCCTGCCCTTCAACTGGCCGCCGATCCATTTCTCCAAGAAGTGCGCACCGGCGCTCGCCGCGGGCAATACCGTTGTCATCAAGCCCGGTGAACAGGCGCCGTTGACCGTCCTTCGCCTCGTCGAACTTGCCAACGAGATCTTGCCGCCCGGCGTTCTGAACGCGGTCGCCGGATTGCCGTCCGGCGCGGCGCTTGCCTCCCATCCGCTGGTCGAGCGCATCACCTTCACCGGTTCGACGATGACGGGACGGCGCGTGCTTCAGTCGGCCGCCCAGAACCTCACCTATGCGACGATGGAACTTGGCGGAAAGAACGCGCTGATCGTGCTTCCCGATGCCGATCTCGATGTTGCGATCGATGTCGCGCTCGAGGGCATGTTCTACAACCAGGGCGAGGCATGCACGTCGACGTCACGCATACTCGTGCACGATGCGCTCCATGACGAGTTCCTCGAGCGTTTTGCACGTGCGACCGAGAAGCTGGTCGTCGGTGACGGCCTTGATCCCGCGACAGATATCGGGGCCATGGTCGATGCGAAGCACCGTGACAAGGTGCTGGCCTATCTCGATATCGCGCTGAAGGAAGGGGCCCGCTTGGTGACCCAAGGCAAATTGCCGACCGAGGATCGCCTGAAAGGCGGCTACTGGGTCGCCCCCACGGTCCTTGCCGACGTGACACCCGACATGACCGCGGCGCGCGAAGAGATGTTCGGCCCGATCGCCAGCATCATGCGTTTTTCAACCGAGGAAGAAGCAATCCGCATCGCCAATGACTGCGAGTACGGCCTGACGGCGGCAATCTGCACGACCGACGAAGCCCATGCCGGCAGGATTGCGGCCCGGCTCGAAGCCGGCATGATCTTCATCAACAACTACATGCGCCGCGCCTTCCTCGGCTCACCCTTTGGCGGCCAGAAGGGAAGCGGCTTTGGACGGGAAAACGCTGCGGAAACTCTGCGGGAGTTTACGCGCTCCAAGAATGTGCGGTTCCCGTCGGGCAGAGGTACCATTCCGATCTGGCCGCCGAGGGACTGAGCTCTCCCTGAACCAGACATTGAACACGGTGACGGAGCCTACCGGTCCTGGAGGTGAGAGCGTCGCGTCTTGCGCGGCGAAATCCCCGGCAGTCGCGCTCGGGCGCGATACCATCTTCACCAATTGCGCGCTCATGCCTGGAGATATCTGGTGGGGCGTGACGGATGTGCCGCCGCCGGTGCTGATCGATTGGCACGGTCTCGACTGGACGCCTCACGCCGGTCGTGCAGGGCCGCCGCACGACCGGTGCGTCGCGCGGATGTTGCTGCTGCGTCAGAGCGCGCGACCGCCATCCACCTGGATGATATGGCCGGTGGAAAAACCGAGCAACGTCGCACAGGCCAGGATGGCTGCGGCAATATCGTCGACCTCGCCGATACGGGCGAGCGGGGTCGAGGCCGCGACCTTCTCATTGAAGCCCGAATCCCGCCCGGAAACGAATTGCGTGTCGACGACGCCGGGAGAAACGGCAAGCACCCTGACCTCCGGCGCCAGCACGCGGGCGAGGGCCTTGGTCATGACGTCGATACCAGCCTTAGCTGCGCAATAGGCGATATTCGACCCTATGCCGGTGAAGGCTGCGATCGACGAGATGGAGACGACGAGCCCATCGCCGGACTTTTTCAACAGAGGGGCGAAGGCCCGGATGGCTGCGAACTGGCTTCGCCAATTTACCTTGAAGATCTCGTCGACCAGTTCGTCGGTCAGTGCATCGAGATCCCGATGGGCGATTGGCTTGGTGAAACCGGCCGCATTGACGAGGATGTCGAGCCGGCCGAATTTCTGTTCGATGGTGCTGGCGAGGCCGCTAAGGGCGCTGGAATCCGTGATGTCGACGGCGTAGTGCGCGTGACTTTCCGCGTTTGCAAAGGAAGAAAGCGCAGCATCCGCGCTCAAGACGCTCTGCTCGCTCGGCGTATGGGTAATGAGAACCGTTGCGCCTGCCTCCGCAAACAGGCGGCCTGTCGCGGCTCCGATCGCACCGTTCCCGCCGATTAGGAGAACTGTCTTTCCAACCAAGGACCGCGGATACGCCATAAGTTCCTCCTTCTTGACGCGCTGTCTTCTCAATCGGCGGGAACCCGCCTGCAATTAGACGATTGATCAGTTGGCAGCTTAAGGCAATCGATTGCACGAAACAACGAGCAATCGATTGCATTTCGAAGGCACGGCTTCTACGATTCGGGCTTGAGCCTGGAGAGGCGAGGGGGCTCTCCAATGAAATCCGGCACTGTTGGCGACCAGCGCACGATCATTCGGCGGGGAACGATTGTCAGCGCCTTCGCGCAGCTACCGGCCCTGTGCTGTCGCGTTCCATGAGTTCCACCGGCAACACGGTCTCCAAGGGGATATCGTCGTCGGCGCCGGAATTCATCAGGCGCAGCAGGATTGACGCGGCGGTGATGCCGGCATCGTATTGCTGGATCCTGACAGTTGTCAGCCGTGGACGCGCCAGATGGAGGAATGGCATGTCGTTGAAACCGCTGACGGATATGTCCGACGGGCAATCGAGGCCGTTCTCCCGCAGAACGTCGATGCACCCGAGCGCCAGGCGGTCGTTTGCGCAGAGCACGGCCGTGAAATCGTGCCCGGAGGCAAGCAGGTCACGAGTGCAGCGGGCGCCTTCGTCTTCGTCGAAGCGTATCGCGGTAACGATGAGTTCCGGATCGAAGTCGATCGACATTCTCTCGGCGGCGCTGCGAAACGCCGCGAGGCGCAGCTGGCCGGTCGAGAGATCCTGCGGTCCGGCAAGATGCGCGATTCGCCGGTGGCCGAGCTTCGTCAGGTGGCGCAGCATCTCGCAGATGCCCATGTCTTCGTCATTGATGACGTAGGGGATGTTCGAACGTTCCACACGTCTGTTCAGCGTCACCACCGAGAGACCATCCTGTGCGGCCTTGGCAATCGATGGGTCGCTCCTTAGCACCGCCGCGTGAATGAGGCCGTCGACACCCCGGTCCCTGAGCACTTCGAGAAGACGAATTTCGCGCTCGCGTTCGCTATCGGTGTTGACGATGATCGACGCGTATCCGAGCGGTTCCAGAACGCTTTCGATTCCGCGCAGGATCGGCGGGAAGATGGGGTTGGTGATGTCGGGGATGACCACGCCGACCGTCATCGTTCTGTTGGTGCGGAGCCCGAAGGCAATGCGATTGGGGCGATAGTCCAACCGTTCCGCCGCCGCCTGGATCTTTGCCACGACTTCCGGCGTGATGCTCTTTCGCTCAGCGGGGTCAAGCGCGCGCGACACGGTCGACACGTGAACGCCGGTCGCGCGCGCGATGTCCTTCAGGGTGGTTCGTTTCTTTTGCATGTATCACCTCGCTCCTCCATTTAAAATCTTGCCAGGAGTTTTGCAATCGTTCGCATGGGTGCTTGACAAAGCGCAGACGGTACGCATAATCGCGAACGTGCAATCGTTTGCACATCCAGTTTTCGGCAAGGAGTTGAGGAGCTGCCCTGCCGTCGATCGAACACAAGGCGTGAGTGGCGTCCGGCGGAGCTGGGCGATTTGTCTTTTACTCGAATGCAAACGATTGCACGCAAAACCTCTGGGAGGAGAAGAAATGGGAATCAATCGGCTGATCGCGGCAGCAACCATCAGTGTGCTTTCAGCAAGCACCGTTGCCAGCGCTGCGGAAACAATACGGATCGGAGCGTCGCTGCCGATTACCGGTGGCCTTTCGGTCAGCGGCGAGAAGCACAAGCGGGGCTACGAGCTCTGCAACAAGCTCGTCAACGAAGCGGGCGGTGTTCTCGGCAAGCAGGTGGAATTGATTGTTAGCGACAATCGCTCTGATCCGGCAACGGCCATCAACCAGTACGAACGCTTCATCAATGTCGACAAGGTCGATGCCGTCTACGGCACCTTCTCGAGCCGCCTGACCTTTCCGGTCGGCAACGTTCTGTCCAAGTACAATATGGTTCACCCGGTTCCCTCGGGCGGGGCGCTCCGGATCTATGCGCAGGGCTACAAGAACCTCTTCTACTTCCAGGTCAATGCCGCCGAATACACCGGCAAGGACGTGATCGGCCTCCTGAAGGAGATCAAGGACCCGGCAGATGCGCCGAAAACTGTCGCAGTTGTCCACGCGGACGACTTCTTCGCCAACGCGATCGCCACCGGTCTCCTCGGCCAGAAGGTGATCGATCCGGCCAACGACAAGGAAATCGCCGACCTCGCTCCCGGTTACTTCAAGGAAGCCGGTATCGAAGTGGTGATGGAGGAAAAGTGGCCCGAAGAAGGGTTCAATGACTGGCTGAACCTTGCAAATTCGATCAAGCGCTCCGGCGCGGAAATGATCGTCGGCCTGACGGCTTCTGCGGAAGAAGCGGTTCAGCTCATGCGCGCTCTGAAGACCGTCGGTGCATCAGCAAAGCTCGTCTATCTCAGCCAGGGCGCGCAGACGGAATTCATCGAGGGTGTCGGCAAGGATGCGGCCGATGGTGTCGTCATCCACACCACCTGGCACAAGGATGTTCCCTTCAAGAGCACGCTCGCCGGAAAGCCGTTCGACAATGCGGATTTCGTGAAGGCGTTCGAAGCCGAATACGGCGTCGAGCCGGATGAGGACAGCGCCATTCCTTTCGCCGTCTGCCAGGGCATCGAGCAGGCGATCGTCGGGGCCGGCACCACGGATAACGCCAAGATGGGCGAATGGCTGCACGCCCGCACCAAGGAGCAGCCGGTTCAGACGGTTCTCGGTAATTTCAGCTGGGACGATCTGGGGCTTCCGGTCGACAAGGCGCACATCATGACGCAGTGGCAGGACGGCAAGCTGACCTTCGTTTATCCGACCGGTCAGTTCGAGGGCATCGTGCCCTTCCGCTATCCGAAGTCCGGTTTCTGACCGTTTGCGAGATAGGGGAGGGCGTTCCGCCTGCGGCGCGCTCTCCCGATCGGCAGGCATCTACTACTGAGATATCTACTGAAAGGAGATCGCGCGGATGCTCGAGGTTAAGAACCTGTGCAAGCACTACGGCGGAATTCGCGCCGTGGATGGCGCAAGCTTCACGGTCGAGAAAGGCTCGATCACGGCACTCATCGGCCCGAACGGCGCCGGCAAGACCACGGCCTTCAATTGCATCAGCCGCACCGTCGTTCCGACTTCCGGCGAGGTCTGGCTGGACGGAGAGCGGATCGACAATCTGCGCCCGCACAAGATCACCGCAAAGGGTCTTAGCCGGACGTTCCAGATCTCACGCAATCTCGCCGACATGACGGTGCTGGAAAACGTGATCGTCCAGGCACGCTGCCGCGGGTTTACGGAGCTGTTTCGGCCCGCAATCTCGGCGGAGGAGCGGGACAAGGCGATGTCGATCCTCGATTTCCTCGGGATCACCCGCATTGCCTACGAGGACGGGCACAACCTGTCCTACGGCCAGAAGAAACTGATGGATCTGGCCGCGCTGCTGATGGCCGATCCCAAGATCATTCTGCTGGACGAGCCGGCCGGCGGCGTCAATCCGACGCTGCTCGAGGAGATCGTCGGCCACATCAGGGCGCTCAATGCCAAGGGGCTGACGGTCCTCATCGTCGAACACAACATGGACCTGATCATGCGGCTTTCGCACCGCGTCGTCGTCA
This sequence comes from Ensifer sp. 22460, assembly GCF_052044935.1. Lineage (NCBI taxonomy): Bacteria > Pseudomonadati > Pseudomonadota > Alphaproteobacteria > Hyphomicrobiales > Rhizobiaceae > Ensifer > Ensifer sp. 22460. The sequence goes on along the minus strand of NZ_JBQENZ010000013.1, from coordinate 157,217 downwards.
TGGCGCACGGGCGGGTGATCTGCGACGGCACGCCCGATGTGGTGCGTCGCGATCCGCATGTGCTCGAAGCCTATCTGGGCGGCGTACTGGAAGAGGAAGCGGCCTGATGAGCGATCTTTTGCAAGTCACCAACATCACTGCCGGCTACGGCGACGGCCCTGCCATCCTTGATGGCGCCCGTCTGACGGTCGAGCCTGGCAAGGTCCACTGCATCATCGGCCCAAACGGCGCCGGCAAGTCCACGCTGTTGAAGGCGATCTGCGGCATGCTGACGATCCGCAAGGGCGATGTCGTCTTCAAGGGCGAGCGTCTGAACGGGCTGCGTCCGGACCAGATCCTTCGCAAGGGCATCTGTTTCGTGCCGCAGGAACGCGCGCTGTTTCCGAAGATGACGGTGCGCGAAAACCTGCGCATGGGCGGATACGTGCTCGACGACGCGAAACTGCGCGACCGCCGCATCGACGAAATCCTCGAGCGCTTCCCGGTTCTGCGCGAACGGGCCGATCAGCATGCCGGAACCATGTCGGGCGGTCAGCAGCAGACGCTGGCCATGGCGCGGACGCTGATCGTCAAGCCGGACATCGTCATGTTGGATGAACCCTCCCTCGGCCTTGCGCCGAAGGTGGTCCAGGAGATGTTCGACATCATGAAGATGATGTCCCAGGAGGGCGTCACGGTTCTGCTCGTTGAGCAGAACGCGATGATGGGCCTCAAGAATTCCGACTGGGGCGTTGTCCTCGACCTCGGCCGCACCCTCTTCGAAGGGTCGGCCGAAGCGGTACTGGCGGACCCTCGCATCCAGGAACTTTACCTCGGCGGCCGCAAGGTCGCGTAGCGGAGGACGTGATGACAGACATTCTTCAGATACTGATACTCGGCCTCGCGCTCGGCGGCGTGATCGCGCTGATGGGATCCGGCCTTTCGCTGGTCTTTGGCGTCATGCGCATCGTCAACCTGGCACACCCCTCACTGATCATCTGCGGCGCCTATGTCAGCTACTGGGCATTCAAGCTTTGGGGTCTCGACCCGATCGCGACGTTGCCGATCGCGGCACTGATCATGGCTGCAATCGGCGTGCTTCTCTACCGCCTCATGTTCGAAAGCCAGGCAAAAAGCGCGCGCTACTCGGAAATGACAGTGCTTTTGACCTTCGCACTGGCCATGATCGTCGAAGGTTTCCTCGGTGCCGCCTTCACCAACACCCAGCGCGTGACCTCGCCCGATTACGCGACGGATGCCTTCTTCATCGGCAGCCTGTTCATTCCGAAGGGGCAGTTCTATGCCGGTGCCGTTTCGCTGGCGATCATCGGTGCGCTGACGCTGTTCCTCAACTACTCGCGGCTTGGCTACGCCATCCGCGCAACGACCCAGAACCGCGAGGCTGCCGAGCTTCTCGGCGTTAATGTCAACCTGATCAGCATGGTGGCCTTCGCGATCGGGATCGGGCTTGCCGGCGCTGCAGGCTCGTTGGTGAGCTTCGTCTTCAGTTTCTTCCCCGCCAAGCAGTGGGAATGGATCGCGATGCTGATGTCGGTCGTCGTCCTCGGCGGCATGGGCAGCGTGCTCGGTACCGTCGTCGCCTCGCTCCTTCTCTCGGTCATCGCAGCCTTCGTCGGCACCTGGGTGGGCGCCACCTGGTCGACCATGACCTTCTTTCTCGCACTCTTCGTCATCCTGCTGATCCGTCCCCAGGGCCTGTTCGGCGAAAAACCGGAGTTGGCATAATGGCCGCAAACCTGCAACAAGCCGACGCGAGCTCGGTGCTCGAGGCCCGTCGCATTCACAATCAGAAGCTTGCGCGCCAGCATGACCAGACCCGCGCCACATGGTTTCCCCTGGCCGTGCTCGGCGTTCTGCTCGCCCTGCCGCTCCTGCAACTGACCGGCAACTACAACTACCTGCTGCATCTCGTCCTGTTTACGGCCTCCTATGCGGTCATGGCCAGCGGCTGGAACATCATCGGCGGCTTCGCCGGCTACATCTCGCTCGGACACGCGGTCTTCTTCGCGATCGGCGGCTATTTCTCAGGCGTGCTCCTGGCGCGATACGGGATCTCGTCGCTGCTGACGGCACCGCTCGCCGGGCTGGTGGCTGCCGTCTGCGGTTATCTCATCGGCCTCATCACGCTGAAGGTTCGCGGCCCGAGCTTCATCATCTCCTCCATCGCGCTGCTGATGATCGCCCGTATCCTGTTCGATCACTGGGAGTTCATCGGCGGCGCCAATGGCTTGTCGCTGCCGGTGACCGACCTGCCGGTGGAGACTGCCAAACTGCCCTATTACTATGCCTTCGTGCTGATGGCTGCCTTCACCGTATGGGCGACCTATCGCATCAAGCATTCCAAGTTCGGGCTGGGCCTGCGCGCGCTTTCCAAGGACGAGGTCAAGGCGGAGAGCGCCGGCATCAACACCCGCTTCTACAAGGTCCTTGCCTTCGCGTTGTCGGCATTCTTCGTCGGGATGGCGGGTGCGGTCTGGGGCGAATACCTCACCTATCTCCGGCCGAACATCTTCCTGATCATCCTCGTTTCGGCAAACCTGGTGTTGATGTGCATCCTCGGCGGCAAGGGCACGATTGCCGGGCCTGTCGTGGGTGCGATCCTGATCGTGGCCTTCAACGAAATCTTCGTGGCGACGCTCGGCGCGTCCGAGATCAACATCATGGCGACCGGTTTCGTCATGGTCCTGGGACTGATGTTCTTCCCCAACGGCGTGATCGGGACGCTCGCCCGTAAGGGCAAGCTGCCCCGCGTCCTCAACTGGGATTGATGGAGGCGACCATGCAGGACTTCATTCTCTACAACGCTCCTCAATCGACGTGCAGCCAACGGGTGCGATACGTTCTGCACGCGAAGGGCCTCGCCTTCGAGGAGCACAAGCTCGATCTCTTCACCGGCGATCAGCTGAAACCCGAATACCTCACCATCAATCCGAACGGGGTCGTGCCTTCGCTCGTTCACCAGGGCCGTGCGGTCACCGACTCCGCCGTCATCATGGAGTATCTCGAGGACATTCTCCCAGGTGCGTTTCGACCACGGGACGCCTTCGGAGCGGCGAAGATGCGGGCGATGATGCGCTTCATCGACGAAGTACCGACACCTGCGATCCGGGTGCCTTCCTACAACCTTGCCTTCCTGCCGCACTACCAGGCGATGACGGCGGAGGAGTTCCAGGCGGTCTGTGACGCAAAGCCGCTTCGTCGCGAGTTCCTGATGAAGATGGGGCGCACCGGCTTCCCGGAGCAGGAAATGAACGAAGCACTTGGCCGCCTGCAACGCGGTGTTCAGCGCATGGCGAGCTGGCTCTCCGACAATGGCGGACCGTGGATCATGGGCGATGAGATGACGCTGGCAGACATCGCGGTCATGCCGGTGATCGTGCGGATGGAGGACATCGGTCTCTCGTCGATGTGGACGGAGGCGCCGGCGATCCAGCGTTGGCTCGACGCCATCCGCGCAACCGACGCCTTCACCGAGACCTACTACTACGGGTCGCTGCTGACCGAAAAATACCCGCACCTGAGGTCGGCGAAGCCCGAACTTCGGGTCTCCCAGTCAGGCCAGTGACGCGGAAAGGAGAACAGGGATGAACAGCCATATCAGCCCCGAAGTAAAACTGATCTCGAAGGAAACTGACGTCACGCCGACGGTGCTTGCCGCCATGTCGCACGGAGACGATCCGCGGCTCAAACAGCTCATGGATGCGATGGTCAGCCATCTGCATGCATTTCTGCTGGAGACGCGTCCGACGGAGGCGGAGTTCGAATACGCCCTGCGCTGGATCACGGCGCTCGGACAGGCGACCAACGAAGCGCACAACGAAACGGTGCTTGCCGCCGACGTGCTCGGCGCATCGACGCTGATCGATCTGATCAACAACGACGGCATGCAGGGCGAGACGCTGTCGGCGCTTCTCGGGCCATTCTATCGCGGTGGCGCGCCGAAATGTGTGAACGGCGACTGCATCGCGCGCTCCGATACGCCTGGGCCGAAGCTCTATTTCACGGGTCGTGTGACGGGTCCCGCCGGTCGGCCCGTCGAGGGGGCGAGCCTCGACGTCTGGCAGGCGTCCCCGGTCGGGCTCTACGAGAACCAGGACGAGACGCAGGACGACTTCAACCTTCGCGGCCGGTTCACGACGGATAGCGATGGAAACTTTCATTTCGTGTCCGTGAAACCGGCAGGCTATCCGGTTCCAACCGATGGGCCGGTCGGCGACCTCCTGCGGGCACAGAAGCGGGCGCCGATGCGTCCGGCCCACATCCACTTCATCGTCTCGGCACCCGGCTACAAGACGCTCGTCACCCAGATCTTTTCCGACAGTCACGAAGCCCTGGTAACCGACGTTGTTTTCGGCGCGAAACAGCAGATTGTCGGGAAATTCTTCCGGCACGACAGCCCGGACTCCGAATTTCCGGGCGCCCAGGCGCCATTCTACAGCTGCAACTATCACTTCAAACTGGTGGAGGGCCAATCGATCCTGCCGGAGCCTCCGATCTCCGGAAAGAAGGTGGCGCATCATGGCTGACGGATCAAATAGATCACTCCATGGGAAGGGGAGCCAGTGATGCAGCAGAACGTCATCATTACCTGTGCGGTCACGGGCAACCTCACGACCCGGGAGAACACCCCCGCACTTCCCGTCACGCCCGAGGAGATCGCCAATTCCTGCCTGGAGGCGGCCGATGCCGGTGCGGCGATCGCGCATATTCACGTGCGGGACCCGGTTACGGCGAAGCCCTCCATGGAGCTTGGATACTACCGCGAGGTCGTCGAGCGCATACGGGCGAAGAACACTGCGCTGATCCTCAACGTGACGACCGGCCCCGGCGGGCGCTACCACCCGAGCGATGAGAACCCAGCGATCGCCGGACCACGGACCACGCTGATGCGGCCGGAAAAGCGGGTCGAGCACATTGTCGCGCTGAAACCGGACATCGCCACGCTCGATCTCAACACTATGACCTTCGGGTCGGAAGTCGTGATCAACACGCCGGCCAGCGTCAAGATCATGGCCGACATCATCAACGACGCGGGTTCCAAGCCGGAGCTCGAGGTCTTCGATACCGGGCATATCCAGCTCGCACAGGACCTTTTGAAAGCGGGCGTGCTGAAGTCGCCGGCGATGTTCACGATCGTGACCGGCGTCAAGTACGGCTTCCCGTCGACCACCGACGTCATGGCGACCGCCGCCCGAATGCTGCCCGGCGACGCCGTCTGGACCGGGTTCGGGGTTGGTCGAATGTCGTTCCCGATGGCCGTCCAGGCCTATCTGCTCGGCGGTCACGTCCGCGTTGGCCTGGAGGACAACTCCTACATCGCCAAGGGCGTGCTCGCCAAAGGCAATGGCGAACTGGTCGAACGGGCAAGAGACCTGATCGAGAAGCTCGGCGGAAGGATCGCCGAGCCTTCCCAGGCCCGTGAGATCCTCGGACTGCGCGCATAAGCATTGATATCTGCAAGGAGGCATACAATGAACATTCAGGTGGACGCCAAGATCGCCCGGGCATTGAGGGTGACGGAAAAATCCCCCGATCTCGACAATCTCAAGATCGACGTCGTCGACGTTGCGGTCCCGCGACCGGGACCGGGCCAGGTGCTGGTGGAGATCATGGCGGCAGGAGTAAACCCCAGCGACGTGAAAGCATCCCTCGGACACATGCCGCACGCCGTCTGGCCTCGCACGCCCGGTCGCGATTTCGGCGGCATCGTGCGCGAAGGTCCGTCGTCGATGATCGGCATGGAGATCTGGGGTGGCGGCGGCGAGCTCGGCATCACCCAGGACGGCAGCCACGCCAAATGGATGGTGCTCGATCAGAAGGCCGTGCGTGCCAAACCCGCGAATTTCACGATGCAGGAAGCAGGCTCGATCGGCGTGCCCTTCATCACCGCCTATGAGGGCCTGCGCGAAGCCGGCGGCGTGCAGCCGACGGATGTCGTGCTCGTCTGCGGAGGCAATGGCAAGGTGGGGCAGGCGGCCATCCAACTGGCGACCATGGCGGGGGCCAAGGTCTTTGCGGTCGAATACAACGAGCAGCCGCTGCTGGCGCATACCAACGCGCCCGTCGAGATGCTGAACAGCGCCAAGGATGATGTCGCCGCGATCGTGCGCGAGAAGACTGGCGGCCACGGCGCCGACATCGTCTTCAACACGGTCGGCAGCCCCTATTTCGAAATCGCCAACAACGCGATGGCAAAGCAGGCTCGACAGGTGTTCATCTCCACCTTCGATCGCGCAGTGCCTTTCGATATCTTCAACTTCTTCCGAGGCCGCCACAAATATATCGGCATCGACACGCTGGCACTGTCTTCCGTCGAGGGCGCCCGCATCTTCGACAAGCTCAAGCCGAAGTTCGAAGAGGGCAAGCTGAAGCCGTTCCCGATCAATCCGGCGACCGTCTACGGCCTCTCCGATGCCGCCAAGGCCTATGCTTCGGTGTTGCGCGGCACGCCCGAGCGCGTGCTGCTGGTGCCTTAAGGAGCGGGCGATGCAGGTGACACGCTATGGCGGCGCCAAGCCATACGAGGCGGCAGAGCATTACGGCATGCATTGTCTGCGGCTTCAGGGAAAGGAGGCTACGACGACCGATACGATCTGGATCGGCCTGTCGCACCTCCTGCCTGGTGGCCATACGTCGCTGAAAGACGCCACGGTCGAAAAGATCTACATCGTCGTTGCGGGCGAGGTAACGGTCGAAACCGGCACCGAGAGCGCCACACTGGGCTTTCTCGACAGTTGCCGGCTGGCACCCGGCGAGGCGCGCGCGCTCGTCAACCGCACCAATGCGCCGGCGTCCATCCTTCTCGCCATGCCGACCTGAGCGCGTCGCCGAGGAGTGGGGAGCTTTGATGGGTCATCGGGTCGGTACAGGCTGGGGTGCGTGAGCCACGCATCCCCAGCGACGGTCGATTTTGTATCGCGCCGGGAGCAATGGTGATCGGTGACGTCGGCTCGATGAAGGTGTCAGCATACGGGAGGACGTGCATGGTGCAGAGTGAAAACCGGTTGGCCAACGTCGTCGAGCACTGGCTCCCGCGCATGGAGGTTGCCGGGATACCGTCGGTGACGGCGCGCGCGGTGATCGAGCGCGCCGGAGTATGGCCAAAGTGGCTTTCGACGTGGAGCGAAGAGGGCGAGCGTCAGGCCGAACTCGGCGATATGGCTCTTGCTGTCGGTCGCCACTTAACAGCGGGCGAGGCCTATGCCCGCGCAAGCCTTTTCTATCATTTCGGACAGTTCATGGCGTTCGAGGACCTTGAAGCCAAGGCGAGGGCAGCCGCTCGGAAGGTGGAACTCTACCGCCTCGCCGCTCCCTTGCTCGATCCGCCGGCCGATATGATCGCCGTACCGTTCGAAGGCGGGGTCCTGCAGGCGTCCCTGCGGGTCCCGAAGGGAGAAAGCCGCTATCCGCTGGCGCTGATCATTCCCGGCTCGGACTCGACCAAGGAGGAGTTCCCGGCATTCGAGCGGCATTTCCATGCCCGCGGTGTTGCCACCATGATTTTCGACGGACCCGGGCAGGGCGAGGGGCGTTCGATGGGAGCGTTGCGCCCGGATATTGGTCCGGCCGTTCAGGCGGCAATCACATCGGTAGAGGCGCATCCGAGACTTTCGGGAAAGGTCGCCCTCGTCGGCATGGCCTTCGGCGGCTTTCTCGCCCTGCGCGCGGCTGCGTCGGTGCCGACAGCGGCTGGCATCGTCTCCATCAACGGCTTCTTCGATCTCGGCGGGTTCTGGGGCGAACTGCCGCAAGTCTATCGAGACAACATGCGCTTCTCACTTGGCGGCGAGGACGTCCGCGAGCGCGCGGATTGCTTTACGCTTAGGGGCTGCGCTCCGCCAACTGTGCCGGCTCTCATTCTTCACGGCGGCCGTGACAGGATCTTCCCACCCTCCGAAGCGGCGAAGTGTGCCGACATCTGCTCTCGTGGAGCCGAGCTACAAATATTCGAGGAGGGCAATCACGTCTGCAACAACATCCCTTGGCTGTATCGCCCGCTCGTCGCCGATTGGGTGGCGGAGCGTTTGAGCCGGTAACAGCCGCTAGGCCCACTAGCGCGGCCGTCTCGCTTGGCCCGACCGAGGTCACGGGCAAGAGTCAACGCCGTTTGCATAGCAGCCTCTCGCGGACGGCCATTCCTCACAAAGCGCAATCAGTGCCGTCGGCGAAAGCTTGTCGAGCGCAAGGTTGGGCAAAAGGCCGTTGTCGCTCACGAGATCGCGGCCCATCGCCGCCGAGAACAGGCTGGCCTCGAGCAACCATACCGGTTGGCCGACGATGCGACCGAGAAGGCTGGTCAGCTTGATGACGGCCGGTCAGAAGCGTCATGCCCCAGACGTTGATGGGCAAGCTTTGCCCTCCGTGCCAGCCGCCGCGGCAGATAGAGCGCACCGAAGGAGCTGTGCGAACTGATAATGGCCGGCTGCCCGGAGTTCAAGTGCGGCAGAGCCGCGTACGTGCTCCGGATGGCGACCATAGTACCGGCTGACGAGCGGCCTTGGCGAGGAAAAGCCGTCGTGCAAAAAGCGATCCCGCCCGCGTCCGCGTCGAGAATTCCGATACGCAACCCCCTCCCTGCAATCCGCTTCAGTTGGGCTCGAAGGCCGACCCTCACGGTCTTTGAGACGAACTGACAGCCGATGTATCCCGTTAGGAGCCGGCTGGTCGGACTTTCTCCGAACGGCTCCAACATAGAAAACTTGTCTTTTGTCACTAGCGCATAGAATGCGTTTTATGCAGTATGAGTCAGTCACAATGCATGGAGCGCATGATAATCCATGGAAGTTCGCGATCTCGAGGCCTTTCTCGCAGTCATGTCGACAGGCAGCATCACCGGCGCCGCCCGCATGCTTGACCGATCGCAGTCGCAGGTGACGCGGCTTATTCAGGATCTGGAAACGTCGCTTGGATTTGCGCTGTTCGAGCGAAATGGTCCCAAGATCTCCCCGACCGACAAGGGGATTGCCTTCCACGAAGATGCCGAACGCTTTCTTAGCGGCATCGGCCACCTGCGCAATCGAGCCAAGGCGATTGCCGGCAAGGAACCCGAGCCGATCGAGATCGCCGCAACGCCGGCTTTTGCGAGTGGCATCATCCCGATCGCGCTTGCGGAACTACCCGAGCATTTTCTGCCGCACACAATCCAGCTTCGCAGCATGCCGGCGGAAGCGGCCGTGCAGTCGGTGCTCGCGCGCACTGCGGATTTCTGCGTGACCTCTCTGCCGGCCGATCAGCCGGGGCTGGAAGTGCAGGGGTTTTTCGAGGGGCGCTGCGTGGCCGCGGTAGCGCCGCATGATCCTCTGGCTGCGAAGGACGTGATTTCGATCGCGGACCTCGCCGGACGCACCCTCATAACCATGGCCAATCCGTTTCGTTTGCGCCGCCGTGTCGATGAAGCACTGGAGGCGGCCAACGTGCGGCCCAATCGCGTCATCGCCACCAATGCGGCCAACAATGCCGTGCAGATCGCATCGCTCGGGCTTGGCGTCGCGATCATCGAGCCAGCGACGGCCTATGGCCTGCAATCGGCGCCCGTCGCAGTTCGCCTGCTTGATGTCGAGATTCCCTTCCTTTGGGCGATCCTGTCGGCGGCCTCGCGCCCGCTCTCGGCCGGCGTCCAGGAACTGGTTCAACGCATCGCGCGGATCGCATCGGAGCGCATGCCGGATTTCACCGTCCACGATCCGCGACAGATGGCGCGCATCGCCGAAAAGACCTTCGCCGGCCGAAATGCCGGCGATGGCACGCTGTCGGACAACCGGCAGCGAAATAAAGGGGAGCAAAAGCTCGACACGCCCGAGAACGAAAACTGAGCTCGTAAAATGAGGAGAACGACATGAAAAATTTGCACGTAACCCGCCGCTCGACTTTGAAACTGCTGGCGACCGGCGCAGGCATATTGGCCGCGCCATCGATCATCCGTCCCGCCTTTGCTGAGAGCAAGGTCGTCAACATCACGACCTATGACAAATTCGTACCGCAGTCCTTCATCGACCAGTTCCAGAAGGATACGGGCATCGAGGTCCGCATCCGGCTGACCGACGACCAGGGAAAGCAGTACAACCTGCTGACCGCCGAAGGTGCCACGCCTTCCACGGACATCGTGACCGTTACCGGCCACCGCCTGTCTCAGTTCATGAAGTCCAACCTGCTGGCGTCCCTCGACACCGCGCGGCTCAAGAACTGGGACAAGCTTGCCGCCGCCTATAAGGGTGCGCCGCAGCTCACCGTCGACGGCAAAACCTTCGGCGTGCCGCTGCTCGCAGGTTTTGAGGGTCTCGTACGCAATACGGAATACGCCAAGGCCTCCGATAGCTGGGGCATCATGTTCGACGACGAGAACAAGAACCTGACGTCGTACATCGTCAGCGACTTCCTGTCCATCGTCATGCGCTACCAGGGCAATGACGGTGACTATGTGACCTATGGCGACAAGCCTGATGTGGCGCAGGCCGCTACGAACCAGGCTCGTGACTTCCTGATCCAACACAAGGACAAGGTGCGCAAATACTACGATGCGGGCTCCGAGCTGCAGCAGATGTTCGTCAACGAGGACATCTATCTGGCGCAGGCCTGGTCCGGGCCGGCCGCCAAGCTCGTCATGGACGGCCATCCGATCGAGATCTCGGTGCCCAAGGAAGGGACCTTCGGCTTCCTCTATTCGTTCAACGTCGTCAACAACGCGCCGAACGCGGACGCCGCCTACACCTTCCTTGATGCGATCCTGTCCTCGCCGGAAATCGGCGCGGCGATGACCCGTCAGTCCGGCTTCTCTTCGGCCTTCGACGGGGTCGATAAGGTGCTGAACGACAAGGAGCGCGCGGCCCTGTCGCTGCCACCCGAGCAGGTCGAACGCATCCAGTTCTTCAGCTCGATCAACCGCGACATGAAGAACGACATGATCGACAAGGCCGCTGCGGAGATCAAGGCAGCCTGACTGCGGCCTTCTGGGTGACCGGTCTTCCGGCCGGTCACCCATAAAAATGGACTCTTCCAGAGCCGGGAACAAAAGAATGCTGGATACGACAACGCAACCGCGATCCGTGGGTTTGCCGACGGCACCGCGCTACGCCGGATGGATCGGCAGGGCGGCGAGTTCGGGACTCTATCGCAACACGATCGGGCTTCTCGTCGACAGCCGACGCGTGCGTCTCGCCGTGCTTGCGGGCGTGCCGCTTGTTTGGATCGCCATGCTGCACATCGGGCCGATCCTGCAGATGGCCAATATCAGCCTTCTCGCCAACTATCCGCCGCAACCCGACAAGAGCAGCGAGTACACGCTCGCAAATTACGGGCTTTTCTTTTCCGACCGGCTCTATTTCGTGCCCTTCGTCCGTAGCCTGGTCTTTGCCGCCGTGGTCACGATCTCGACGCTGGTGATCGTCTATCCCGTCGCCTACTACGTCGCTAAGGTGGTGCAGCCGAAGAACCGGATGCGAGCATTGTTGCTGTTGCTCATTCCCTTCTGGGCCGGCGAGCTGATCCGTACCTTCTCGGTCATCATGCTGCTTGCCAATCGAGGGGCTCTGAACGTGCTCCTGCGGGAATTCGGCTTCATCGACCGGCCGATCCCGATGCTCTACACCTTCTTTTCGCTGAGCTTCGGCGTCATCTACCTGCTGGCGCTCTACATGCTCCTGCCGCTCTATTCGGCGATCGAGAAGATACCGACGCCGTTGATCCAGGCGGCGGCCGATCTCGGCGCCGGGCCTTTCCAACGGTTCCGCCGGGTCATCCTGCCGCTCTCGAAAGACGGCATCGTCTCCGGTTGCAGCCTCGTCTATCTGACCGCCGTCGGCGTCTTCGCCGCGCCGCTGCTGCTGGGCGGCCCGAATTCAGTCATTTTCCCCGAGGTTATCGCGACGCTGTTCCACGGGTCGAACGACAAATGGCCGGAGGGCGCTGCGTTCTCGATGATCATGCTGGTGGTGTCGTTGACGACCGTCGGGCTTTTCATGCGGGTGGTCGGCGGCCGCTCCGTCCGGTTGATGTGAGGGCGGGCTGATGCGAACCTATTTCAAAGACCTTCCCAAGACCGCGCTCGGCGCTTCCTACTGGATCTTCGCCGTCTATCTGGTGCTGCCGCTGGCGCTGATGATGGCGATGAGCTTCAAGGATGCGAACTTCATCGCCTTCCCGATCGGCAACTGGACGCTCTCCTGGTACAGCAAGGTGGTTCAGGACAAGCAGTTCCTCGAAGCCTCGCTCTATTCGATCGGCATTGCGCTCGCCACCACCATCTCGGCGACGATCATCGGCGTCTGGATCGCGCTCCTCGTTTCGGCGGAAAACATCTGGGGCAAGGCGGTCATCTTCGCGCTCGCCTGTCTGCCTGCGGTCGTGCCGGGACTGATCAACGCCATTTCCATGCGCATATTCATCCGCACCGTCGACATTCCGACCGGAACCTTCGCGATCATCCTCGCGCATGCGGTTCACGCGGTGCCCTTCGTCGTCATCATGGTGCTGACCCGGCTGCGTTCGATGCCGGCCAATCTCGTCGACGCGGCGCGCGATCTCGGAGCCGATCCCTTCATCGCCTTCCTGCGCGTCACCATCCCCTATCTGATGCCGGCGCTCTTCGGCGGCATGATCTTCTGCGTCCTGACCAGCATCGACGACTTCGTCCGCACCTTTTTCCTCGGCGGCTACCAGCCGACATTGCCCATGCTGATCTTCGCCAAGGTGCAAGGGGGCATGTCGCCGGAGATTAACGCCATGGCAACGATCGTTCTCGTCGTCACCACCGGCATCGGCATCTATGCCGAGCATTTCACCCGCCGTTCCAGGAGCTGACGCGAATGCAGCCTGTCGTCCATTTCAAGAACGTCAACAAATCCTATGGGGCCCTTACCGCCGTCGACGATCTCGACCTGGCGATAGAGCCGGGCCAGTTCGTCACGCTGCTCGGCCCGTCCGGCTGCGGCAAGTCGACGACGCTGCGCATGCTCGGCGGTTTCGATAGCCCGACCTCAGGGGAGATCTATCTCGAAGGCAAGCCAATCACGCACCTGCCTCCCAACAAGCGCAACGTCAATATCGTCTTCCAGGACTACGCGCTTTTCCCGCACCTGACGGTCGGCCGCAACATCGCCTTCGGCCTGGAATTGAAGGGGATGGAGCATGCGGCGATCCACAAACGGGTCACCGAGCTTCTCTCCCTCGTCTCGCTCCAGGACCATGCCGAGCGGATGCCCGCCCAGCTCTCCGGGGGACAGCGCCAGCGCGTGGCCCTGATGCGGGCGCTGGCGCCCGATCCGAACGTGCTCTTGCTCGACGAGCCGCTTTCGGCGCTCGATGCGAAACTGCGCCAGCAGATGCAGATCGAGCTGAAATCGATCCAGCAGAAGACCGGCAAGACCTTCATCTTCGTCACCCACGACCAGGAGGAGGCGCTGACCATGTCCGATGTCATCGTCGTGATGAACAAGGGCAGGATCGAGCAGATGGGCGGCCCCGATGAGCTCTATGCCCGGCCCCGCAGCCGCTTTGTCGCGGATTTCATCGGCCAGAGCAATTTCCTCGAGGGTGCCGTCGTCTCTGTTTCGGACGGAATCGCTGCTGTCGAATGGCGCGGCAATGTCGTGCACGCGGACGTGAACGGGACGTCGCCGATGCCCGGTGAACGCGCCACGTTGGCGCTTCGGCCGGAGGCGCTTTACTGCCTGTCGAGCAAGCCCGAGGGACGGCCGGCGCTCAAGGGACGCGTCGATCAGCGTGTCTTCAAGGGCGCGCACACCACGCTGACCGTCGCTCTCGAAAACGGCAGCAGCCTGCTGGTCCAGATCGATCCCGTGGCGCTTTCGCATATCGAGGGTGACGACGTGTGGGTGGGCTGGCGCGACCGGGACGCCGTCCTGCTGGCGAATTGAACTGGAGACCGGAATGATCAACAATCTACAACAACAGCAACGGCTTGCGGAGCTGAACGCGCGGGTAAGGCAGGATCTCAGCTATCTCAACTACCCGCCAGCCAATTGGTCGAAGCCCGTCACCACCTCGGCTGGCGAGCCAGTGAGCGATGTGGTCGTCATTGGTGGCGGCATGTGCGGGCTTGTCGCCTGGCATGCCCTGACGCGCGCCGGCATCGCCAATCTTCGCGTCGTCGATCGCGCGCCGAAAGGCTATGAGGGGCCATGGGTTACCTATGCACGCATGGAAACGCTGCGCTCGCCGAAGATCCTTCTTGGCCCGGCGCTCGGGGTTGCCTCGCTCAGCTTCCGTGCCTGGTTCACGGCACTCCATGGCGAAGCGGAATGGGAGGAATTGTTCCGGATCCCGCGCCCGATGTGGATGGATTACCTCCGCTGGTATCGCGATGTCATGGACATTCCGGTCGAGAATGACACGCACGTCACCCGCGTCGTGCCGCGCGCCGACGGGCTGCTGGATCTTGAAATTGCCGGTGGGGCAAAGCCTGCGATCGTCACCCGCAAATTGGTGATGGCCACTGGCCGCGACGGCCTGGGTGAACCGACCATTCCCGACTTCGTCAAGGGCATGGAGCGGCATACCTCCTGGGCGCATTCGGCCGACGACATCGACTTCGATCGACTGAAGGGCAAACGCGTCGTCGTCATCGGCGTCGGCGCTTCGGCGGTCGACAATGCGGCAGAGGCGTTGGAGCAGGGGGCAGGGGAGGTGCGCCTTCTCGCCCGGCGCAAGGAGATGCCGACGGTCAACAAGCTGATGGGCATCGGCTCCTACGGGGTCACCGCAGGTTTTGCCGAGATTTCACCGGAATGGCGCTGGCGCCTGATGGACTATGCGGCCAAGCAGCAGACGCCGGCGCCGCACAACTCGACGCTGCGCGTCAGCCGGCATGCGAACGCCTATTTCCACTTCGACTGCGGTATCCGGTCGATGAAGGAGGAGGGCGGTGAAGTCGTCATCACCACCACCAGCGGCCGCATCTTCCGCACCGATTTCGTCATTCTCGGCACGGGTTTCACGATCGATCCCTCGAGCCGCGGCGAGCTAGCGCCCTATCAGGACCAGATCGCCTGCTGGGAGCACCGCTATACGCCGCCGGCAGGGGAGGAGAATCCCGGACTTGGGCGCTTCCCCTGGCTGAACGGAGACTTCTCCTTCACCGAAAAGGAGCCGGGTGCAGCACCCTGGCTGATGGATATCCATTGCTTCAACTACGGCGCATCCGTCAGCGTCGGCAAGGTCAGCGGCGATATCCCTGCCATTAGCGAGGGCGCCCTGTGGTTGGCGCGCGGTGTTGCCGCCTCGCTCTTCATTCGTGACGTTGATTACCATTGGGAAGCGCTCATCGCCTACGAGAAGCCGGAACTCGACGGGACCGAATGGGTCGATGCCGATGCGCCAACGCCGGCACAGAAGACGGCATGAACCCCTCCGAATTTCAGACGACTGGAAAAGCCAATGACCGCTCCATCGACAAATGACGTGATCGATACCGTACTCGGCCTTGATCGCTTCCCCGACCTTCAGGCGCTGCGCGAACAGCGGGCAAAGCTGAAGCACCTGAGCCAGACGAGCTATCAGGCGGCCCTGCGTCCCGCCGAACCACGCAATTTCTCCTATGCGCTGAGGGCTGCGCTTGCTGCACGCATGGCGGCACTCTGGAAGTCGCATGAGCTTTCCGCGCATTTCCGGGAATTGCTCGAGAGCGAGGAGGGGGGCTCCGCCCTGGTGTCGATCGCCAGTCCAGGCAACGGGGCCGAAGGTGCGGATACGCGCCTTGTTGCGATCCTCGCCCATGTCGATCTTGTCACGCTTTCGCCGAAGGAGGCGACGCGCGCCAACATCGAAAAGCTCACCGCCGCAGGGCTCGACGACCGGGACATCGTTGCGCTCGCCGGCCTCATCGCTTTCGTGAACTATCAGGTGCTGGTGGTGGCCGGCCTCAAAATGCTGAGGGACAACTGAGATGTCGCAACCCGTACACGAATTCACTGTCGAGGCGCTTGACTGGAAGCCCTACGTCAAGCCGGTCGATGTCGAAACGGCGACGGTCGAACAGATCGATGCGCTGAAGATCACGCCATCCAACAAGAAGATCTCGGACTATGTCCTGGTGCTCGCCAACGAGCCGGAAACCTTGAAGGAGCGCACGCCGCTCTTCAACGACATCATGTATAGCGAGGGCGGGCTCTCCCGCGGCGGGCGGGAGATCGGAGCGCTCGCCGCCTCCTTCGTCAATCGCTGCATCTATTGCGCGTCCGTCCACGCGGCGCGCTACATCCAGCTCGAAAAGCGGCCGGAGGTGGTGGACGAAATCTATGACCGCGGCCTCGACGCGAACTTGCCGGATTTCGAGCAGGCGCTGTTCAATTTCGGCGTCGACCTGACGGCCCATCCCGACAATGTCGGCGCCTACCAGTTCTACCATTTGCGCGATATCGGCCTCGACGAACTCCAGATCCTCGATCTCATTCATGCGGTCGCGATCTTCGGCTGGGCCAACCGGCTGATGCATACGCTCGGCGAACCGCACCGGCTGGATTGAGTGGGACACGCGCCTTCCGACAAGGCGGGCCTTACAGTCCGCCCCTTCGACATCGCCCATCGCGACGTGCTCCGCATCGCGTTGCCGATGATGATCGCCTATTTGTCGAGCCCACTCGTCGGGCTCGTCGCGACCGGCGTCATTGGTCAGTTGCGCGACGAGGCGCTGATCGGGGGCGTGGCGCTTTCCACCGTCATTTTCGACGTCATCTTTGTCACCTTCAACTTCCTGCGCGGTGCGACCACAGGTTTCACCGCGCAGGCGCTAGGGGCGGGTGACCGGCGCGAAGAGCAGCGTATGCTCGCCAGCGGTCTCATTATTGCGCTCGTCGCGGGGTTGGCGCTGCTCGCGCTGCAGAAGCCGATCGGCGCGCTTGGCCTTGCCGCGATGGGAGCGGAAGGGAAGGTCGCCGAGGCGGCGGACACCTATTTCGCCTGGCGTGTCTGGTCGGCGCCCTTCGTGCTGTTCAATTTCGTGGTCTTCGGCTGGATCATCGGACGTGGCGACGCGCTCTGGGGCATGATCCTGCAAACTCTGCTGAACGGGCTGAATGCCGGGTTGAGCATCTACTGGGCCCTGGGCCTCGGCTGGGGCGTGGCGGGTGTTGCTGCCGCCTCGCTGGTGGCCGAGGCGGTTACGGCGCTGGCTGGACTTTATCTCGTCTGGGCGAAGACCGACCGAACCGCATGGAACCTGCCGAACCTTGCCGCTTTCCGTCGTGCCTTTTCGGTCAATGGCGACATGATGATCCGCTCCTTCGCGCTTCTGATCGGCCTGTCCTTCTTCACGCGCCAGAGCGGCATGCTCGGTATCGAAATTCTTGCGGCGAATACGATCCTTCTACGCTTCTATTTCTTCGGCGTCGCTTTTCTCGACGGGGTGGCAACAGCGGCGGAGCAGCTTGCCGGCCGCGCCGTCGGCGCACGCTACCGGCCGGCCTTCGATCGTGCGGTCGGACTGACGACATTGTGGGGCTTCGTCTTCGCCGGCCTTGTGGCACTCGCGCTGCTTGCCGCCGGGGACTGGGTGATCGGCATCACCGCCCCAACGGAGAGCGTGTCCGCCCTCGCGCATGGCTATTTGCCCTATGTCGCAGCACTTCCAATCTTCGGCATCGTCGCCTTTCAGATGGACGGCGTCTACATTGGCGCCACCTGGTCGCGACAGATGCGAAACCTGATGGTGGCGTCGCTGGTCATCTACTTTGCAGCCTGGGCGGTCCTGCAGCCTGTCTTCGGCAATGACGGACTATGGATCGCGCTGATCCTGTTCCAAAGTGCCCGCAGCGTGGCCTTTCGGCTGATGCTGCCGCGGCTGGCCGACCGTACGTTTCAGACAGGAACGGTAGCGCCTGGCTGATTGCGTCGCCCGGGTGCGTCGTTCCAGGGCAGGGCGCAAGTCCAGTGGTGCGGGTTGCATCTCACGCCCCGCCGGAAGCGATGCTCTATAGACAATTTCTCGCGGACCTTGTCCGCGCATTCCTACTGCAGAACGACGACGGCTTCGACCTCGAACAGCATAGGATCGATTGCAAGCTTGGGAACGGGAACCAGAGTCTGTGCCGGCAGCGCCGTGCCGAACATTTCCTTGACGTTCTCGGTCAACACGCCAAGCTTTGACATGTCGTGGTCAACCACGAAGATCGTGAGCTTGGCGACCTGATCCGGGCGGGCGCCGAGCGCATCGAGGGCCGCGCGCAAATTCGCATAGGCCTGCTTAACCTGAACGGCGAAGTCGGGTGATAAAGCACCCGTGCCGTCTTGGCCGCCCTGTCCGGAAATGCAGGCCACCCGGGCACCGGGGGGCGTGACCACCGCGGTGCTATAGCCGTTCGGCGTGGGGTCGTAGAGGGTCTTGGGATTGACGATGGTCAGCTTGCTCTCATTCGCCGTTGCCGCACTGGGGATTCCGATATTCATGATGATTAGCCCTCCGATAAGCACATGCTTGACTGTGCGTGACATCATTTTCTCGCTCCGAACGCCATGAGCACGGCTCTCGCGCCGGCATGATTTGACCATGAGTCCGATCCTTGATGTATGACTCGTACGCTGTACGATTTATTTGCATCGTACCGCGTACGAGTCAACGGGTGAGGGTCGACATTCATCGTGTTTCCGGCCAAATTCGATGGACTGATTGACGAGGAAGACGGAATGGCGGCCAAAAGTAGCGGCACGCGGACGAAACGATCGCAACGCGCGAATGTGAAACGCCAACCCGGGCAGGAACCGCGCAGTGACGGCTCGCTTTCTCTGGAACGTATCGTAGCGACCGCTGTGGAACTGCTGGACGCTGAGGGCGTCGGCGGGTTGACGATGCGTCGGTTGGCCGAGCGCTGCGGATCGGGGGTGATGAGCCTCTATTGGCACGTCGACACAAAGGAGGATGTCTTCGATCTCGCGCTCGATTCGGTGCTCGAATATCGCGGCCCTTGGCAAACTGGCGAGTCCAAGGACTGGCGTACAGAAGTCGTCCATATGCTCGAAGACTGGCGCGCCAGCATGCTGCGTCATCCTTGGTCGGCATCGCTATTGCCGAGCCGGGCACTTGGCGCAAACGTCCTCGGCCGCCTGGAACTGCTCGGCACGACCTTGTCCAGAGCCGGTGTCGCAGACGCAGAGCTGAACGTGACAATCTGGTCGCTTTGGAACCATGTCCTGGGCGCCACTGTCACGCTCGCGAGCTTCGACCGATCGGACGAAGACAAGGCGGCCGCGCAGCAGCGCCTTACGCAGCTCAGCGAACGCTATCCGACGATCGAGCGCTCGCGGCTGTTGCTGGACAACGATTGGGACGGCACCTTCAGGAAGGGCCTCGATTTCCTGCTCGATGGGCTGACCCCGAAACAGTGAGGACGCTCGCGAGTGTTACGCGCACCCACATCTTGCCGTTAGACTATTGAAAACACTGAAGAATTTGGACTGGTGCGCACGGTAATTTGCCGGTGCTCACTAAGACTTTGCCAAAGAACCCGATGGCGGTCGAACTGAGTGCTTCTTTCCGGAAAGGCATCTGCGACCGCGGACCAAGCAGGCCATGCTTTCAGGAGTTCGCTGTGCGGGATCCGGCGCGTGTCAGGCGTACGCGATGCGTCGTGGCAGATGCCTTGTGCCGGATCGACGCTGCACCGCCAGTGCTGATCCGAACCAGCAGACGACGCACCTGGCGCGCGCTTAAGCCCAGGACATGCGCCGCCGACGCCAACGTCATGCGTCCGGCGATCACTTTCGACAAAACCTCAATCCGCTGCAGATCGCGTTCGCTCATCGCAATCAATCCCATCCGCAATCTCCCAGGTCAGCAAAACCCGGGGAGAGTGACATTCTTACTTTGCAGAAACAGGACACTTTAACTTTGCGGCTACACAGGCATGTCACATAATATACATTATGGAACTATCGGATATGCCGGAAAACATGGATTGCGGCTGATCCTTGCCTTGCCGCGCTTGACCCGGCCTCCCGCGAAACGCGTGCGCGACGCAAACCTCAGCGCAACAGTTACCCTGGGAACGGTCGATGCAGTTCAGTCGCCTACAATGTAACCCAACTCTGGTTCGGTCATGGACGTTTCCGATGCCCACTTCACCCTGCGAAAGATACCTCAGCATATGCGATAAGAGCGGACATAAGCGTTTTCGCCCGTCTCGTCTCCTTCGCGCAGCCAACGACAACCGGCATGATGCCGATCACCCGTTCGTCGCCACTCCTGAGAGCGCTACGATATCCCTTCCTCGCGAACGCATGCCAGCGATCGAAATCGGATCGGCTTTGTCCATGCTGGCAGCGGTAGTCCTCGCTACCTACGTAGAGCTAGAGGTCATTACCGGCACACTGAACCAGGTGGTCGACGGGTTGTTCGTCGAGGTATCGTCGGTCCTCTGGTGACGTCACACGGGCCATTGGAACGGAGCAATGTTCCGAACCAACGTCCACCGCCGCATCGATCTCGGCCTCCTTATACGCTCCAAAGGAGCTTGGCGGATGAGATGTCTCTGCCCGAATGGGTCAACGGCCTCTCGCGACATGAATGCCGTTTCAGTTAATCCTGGCGCCTCCTGCAGAGAAGAGGTGAATCTTCTCTCCTTTTGGCGCGAGGTGGACCTGCTGTTCAGGGCGAAGGTCCGCGCGTCGATGCAGAACGATAGCGGCCGTCTGCGTGCCGACGCGCACCGAAAGATGGGTTTCAGCGCCTGTCGGCTCAACCGTCAGGACCGTTGCTGGAATGCCCTTTTCCGCAAGCTCGAGGTCTTCCGGGCGGATGCCGTAGGTTCGGGCTTCTTTGCCGCCCAGGAACCCCGGTAGTGGCAGGGAAAGCCCGCCCTCGATACGGAAGCCGCCGTCGCCGATGTCGCCTTCAAAAAGGTTCATCGCAGGCGAGCCGATGAAGGTTGCGACGAAGGTGTTATCTGGGCGGTCGTAGAGGTCGAGCGGTTTGCCGATCTGCTCGATGCGGCCAGCGCGCATGACGACGATCTTATCGGCCATGGTCATAGCCTCGATCTGGTCGTGCGTGACGTAGACGATGGTGGTACCGAGTCGCTGGTGCAATTCCTTGATTTCGCTGCGCATCGTCACGCGCAGCTTGGCATCGAGATTGGACAGCGGCTCATCGAACAGGAACACCTTCGGATGGCGGACAATTGCGCGCCCCATGGCCACGCGCTGGCGCTGGCCACCGGAGAGCTGCTTCGGCAAGCGATCGAGCAGCGGTTCCAGCGCCAGAATACCGGCGGCTTCCCTAACAAGCCGGTCGATCGTCGCCCTGTCGCGGCCCTGCAGTTTCAGGGCAAAGCCCATGTTCTCGGCGACCGTCATGTGCGGATAGAGTGCGTAGCTCTGGAACACCATGGCGATGTCCCGCTCCTTCGGCGCCACCTCGTTGACGATGCGCCCGTCGATGCGGATCTCGCCGCCGCTGATGTCCTCCAGCCCCGCCAGCATACGCAGAAGCGTGGACTTGCCGCAGCCGGACGGGCCGACGAGCGTGACGAACTCGCCATCCTCGATATTCACGGAAACGCCGTGGATGACGGAGGCTGCCCCATATTGCTTCAAAACGCGATCGATCGTTACCGATGCCATTGTCTTCCTCCCTTAAAGCTTGAGTTGCCAGATTTTTGCACTGGCGGCGGCACCGGTTAGCGTCGCCGAACGAGCGGCGGAAAAACCCGGAATGCGCTTGGTGCCGGTCCAGCGGCCGTTGTCGGCGAACACCTCGATGGAACCTGCGTCGAGAAAGATGCGCAGCTCCGAAGGCTTTGCGCCGGATGCGAGGTATCGCGGCGGCTCTTTGCCTGTGCCGGCATCAAAGAGGATCGCCAGGCCGTCGCCATCAAGCTTCACGCCGAGCTTGACGTCCGGGTGGTCGAAGGCGAGTTCAAACGCAGCGCCGGGCTCGGGCAGCAAGAGCACGATCTCGACCGCGCCGCTTTCAAGCGGAACCGTCTCGCCGGCAGCGAGCGCCGCTTCGTCGAGCAGCATGTGGCGGAGGCTCTCCGCGGCGACGCTCGGCGGCGTCAGAACGGCATCTCCGTCGAGAAGCACGCGACGCGGCAGCGTCATTGCGGTCGGGAAGTCGTCTTTCTTGGAAAAGTCCGTCCAGTTGGCGAGCCAAGCGATGCCGACCGGCTCGTCGCCGTCGACGAAAGCCTGGAAGGCATAGGCGTCGGAACCGAAATCCAGCTCCTGCTCGAACTCGGCCAGGAATTTGCGGCCGTCAAAGCGGCCGACGGTAACCGACGTCAGGTTACGCCGGCCGGTTGCGGGATCGCGGCTGGTCAGCAGGCCGAAGATCAGCGCCCAACGGGTATCCGGATCGTCCGCCTTCCCACCGAGCGGCACAATGCAGGGGCATTCCGCTGCGGTCATACCAAAACGGTCCTCGCGATGAATGATGCCGAGAAAGGTCCAGCCGGCGGCACCCTGTCGATCCGTCGTCTCATATAGCAGAACGACGCCGCCCGACCTGTCGCGGCTGCCGAGCAGCATCTTCCAGCGGCCGTCCGGGCCCCGGAAGACATAGGGATCCCGGAAGTCGGTGGTGAGGTTCAAGCCTTCCGGACGGACCGGCAGAACCACCTCGGATGCACCGGCGACGATGCCGTCGCGGCTGAGGGCGGAGAGCTGGATCTGCTCTTCCGGCTGCCGATCGCGAACGTGTTCGGTATAGAAGACGCGGATCTCCTCCCCCTCAGGTCCGGAAATGGGGATGGCCGAGCCGGAAAAGGCGCCGCCGCGGCCGTCGTCCTTTTCGGACAGATGATCCGCCGGAAAGAGGAACATCGGCAGGTGCGTCCAGTGGATCAGATCTGTCGAGACGGCGTGTCCCCAATGCATGGTGTTCCAGCGCAGACCGTGCGGATAGTGCTGGTAGAAGAGATGGCCGCGGCCGGCGAAACGGCCGAAACCGTTCGGGTCGTTCATCCAGCCGAAGGGCGGCCGGAAGTGGTAGCCGGCCGGCACCTGAGGCGGTGCGGTACGCATGTCGTGGTGCAACACGCGGATCCCCTCCTCCAGCACCGTCTGTGGCTGGAATGCGTAGACCACCGAGAGCGCGGTCGTTTCCGCATCATAGGCAAGTACAGTGTGGCCACCGGTCCCGAGCGTCACTGCGAAGAATTCGAACTCCTCGGCGCGGCGCGTGGACGGATCGGCGATGTCATTGCGCTCGACACTCACGAAGAGCTTCGCCTTGCCGCCAGTTTCGCGCGCCTTGATCCAGAGATGCAGCACCGTGCCTGCGGCAAACGCGGCCTCAATGATTTCAAGCGCGGGGCTCGCGGGTTTTGTTTGGGAAGTCATAGTCAACCTTTCACGGCGGAGCCGACGAACGAGCTTACGAACCAGCGCTGGAAGGCGAGGTAGAGAATGAGGACGGGGATCATCATCAGGACGGACGCGGCCATGGCGCGGTCCCAGTAGATGCTGTCCTGTCCAAAGAAGGTGGCAATTGCGACCGAGATCGGCCTTGCATGGTCGGTCTGCGTTACGAGTGTCGGCCAGAGATACTGGTTCCAGCTCTCGATCCCCATGAGGATCGACACCGTTGCGAGCGCCGGCAGGCTGAGCGGCATGTAGATCGAACGGTAGATGCGAAAGGGCGAGGCCCCGTCCATTTCCGCCGCTTCATAGAGTTCCTTCGGCAGTTGCGCGAAGAACTGGTAGAAGAGGAAGACATAGAGCGGGCTTGCTACCCAGGGCAGGATCTGGACGGCAAAGGTGTCCGTCAGCCCTGCCCGCGACATCATGACGACGAGCGGCATGATGATGCTTTCCTGCGGGATGACATAGAGCGCAACGACGAGCGCAAGCAGGACCGCCTTGCCGCGCAGCGAGCCCCAGGCGAGCACAAAGCCTGCCATGGAGTTGATGATCAGCCCCGACACGACGGTGACGACGAGGATCACCAGCGAATTGAACAGGTAGCGGCCATAGGCAAGCTCGCCGGAGAAATTGGCGATCTCCCTGTAGTTCGAGAGCGTCGGGTCGCTCACCCAGAAGGCACGGAAGCTGCCCATGTCCGCAAGGATGCGGAAGCGGTCGTCCTTGAGGCTGGCAATGAGCAGCATGAAGAGTGGCGAAATCATCACCAGAGCAACAATGAAGATGCAGACGGTCTGGACGGCGCGCAGGCCCGTCTTGCTGTTGCCCCGGGATATGGCCAGCGGGGCGGGCTGGTTGAGCACGAGATCAGACATCGAAGCGCCTCAGGAGTTTGCGCTGGAGAAGCGCGATCAGAAGAACGATGACGAAGAGAATGACGGAGACGGCAGAGGCATATCCGAGCTTCTGTTCCTCGAAACCGGCGCGCACCATGTAGTGCACCACGGTCTCCGTGCTTTCCTTGGGCCCGCCCTGGGTGAGGATTGCTACTTGGGTGTAGAGCTTGAAAGCCTGGATCGTCGTAATGACCAGCACGAAGACATGGGTGGGACGCAGGCCAGGCATGGTCACGTGCCAGAAGCGGCGCAGCGCGCTTGCCCCATCGATGCGGGCGGCGTCGTAAAGCTCTTCCGGAATGCCCTGCAGGCCGGCAAGGTAGATGATCATCTGGAAGCCATAGGCCTGCCAGGCCGACAGCAACACGATCGAGAACATCGCCCAGTTCGGGTCGCCGAGCCAATCGATCGGCTGGATCATTCCAGCGGACAAGAAGCCGACGATCTGATTGAGCGGACCGCTTGGATACTGAAACAGCGTGCCCCAGATCACGCAGACGACAACCATGGAGGTGATCGCCGGCAGGAAGAACATGCCGCGCAGAAGATTGCGCATCGGCAGCTTCTGGTGGAGCAGCAGCGCCGTCAGGAAGGCCAGACCGCACTGGACCGGGAGCACCCAGACCGTGAAGCGCGTGACGTTCCACAGCGACGTCCAGAACAGCGGATCGGTAAAGACGCGCTGAAAGTTCAAGAGGCCGACGAAGCGCACCGGCGTCGGGCGCGGTACGAGCGGCTGGTTGGTCATCGCCGTCCAGAAGGACAGAAGGAACGGCGTGATCAGGAAGATGGCGAGCAGCAGCACGGCGGGCGCGATCATCGCGACTTCCTGCCAAAATCGCTGCCGGTCACGTCGCCTGCCGGCGCGCGGAATGGCCGGCGCAGACGTCTGTTGCAAAGTCATGGTCTCCTCCTCATCGCTCATCCTCCCGAGATGGCGCAGGGCCGGTCAGAGTGACGGCCCTGCGATAACGCCTTACTGCTGTTCGTCGAACGGCGGATAGCCGGCGTTGTCCTCAATGTCTTGGTCGATCTTCCTGGCGGCGGCAGTCAGGGCTTCCTGTGCGTCGCCGCCATTGAAGATCTTGTCGACCGCCTGCATGAAGGCCGAGGTAATCGTCGGATAGGCCGGGTGCGGCGGACGGGCGACCGCGGACTTCGAGGCCTGTTCGAAGGCGACAGCAAGCGGTCCGCCTTCAGCGTAGAGCGGGGATTCCGCTGCAAAGCTCTTCAGTCCCGGATAGGCCGACTGGGTCTTGGCGTAGTCGCGATAGTCCTTGTCCTTCAGAAGGAAGCTCAGGAACTTGCCCGCGGCCTCAGGATTTTCGGAGGTCGCCGAGATGCCCCAGATCCAGGTGCCGTTCGGGCTGACGCCCTTCTTACCGATCTTTGGCAGCGGCATGACGACGATATTGTCCTTCATCGCGGCGGCGGCTTCCGCATAGAACCAGTGCCCGCCCATGGCGAGTGCTGCCGGCTGGCCTTCGGCATAGAACTGGTTGGTACCCGACGAGGTCGGAACGACCCAGCCGTTCTTTACCCACGTCTGCATCATCGTGAGCGCTTTGACGCAGGCTTCGCTGTCGAGCGTACCGCTCGCCTTCCACGCCTTGCGATCGATCAGATCACAGCCAGCACTTTCGAGCAGCGGGCCATAGGCATAGGTGATCCACTCGGTCTTGATGCCGTAGCCGCGGAAGGTGTCGATCGGCCACTTCACGCCTTCGAGCTTGGAGAGCTTTTCGAGATATCCTTCGAATTCCTCGCGGGTCCAGGCGTCGTCGACGGATTTCGGAATGCGTGCGCCGATGGCTTCGAGATATTTCTTGTTGCCGTAGAGGACGACCGAGGAGTCGGTGAGGCCGATCGCATAGAGGTCCTTGTCGATCGGATAGGTGCCCTGGGCGATGTTCGAGCCGGTCATGTCGTCGAGGACATCCTTATCGACGAGCGGCTTGATCGGCTGCAGGTATCCGGACCAGACGTAGTTGGCGAGGAACGGTGCGTCGAGTTCCATTACGTCCGGCAACTGCTTGGCCATGACGGCGGCGCTGAACTTCTCGTTATAGGCGTCGTGCGGCGCGTAGATCAGTTCGATGTCGACATCAGGATTGGCGTCCTCGAAGCGCTTGGCGACATCGCCATAGGCCTTCACCCAGCCCGGATCGCCCTGGTGCATGACATGAATGACGGTTTTTGCGTCGGCAATACCGGCGCTCCCCAAGAGCGCCGTGGCGGCGCAGAGTGTATTGCGTAAACGATTACCCAAGTGCGCAGTCATTGTTTTCTCCTCCTGTTGAATGCGATCATAAAACTGAATTCAGACGGATGCCCGCTCAACCAGATGGAAGGGCAGCTGCCGCAGATGCGGCGGCTCAGGTTGCCCGGCGAGCAGGATCTCCATGGCAAGGCGGCCCATCGCGCGGTGCGGCAGGGCCATCGTCGTCAAGGGCGGATCCAGCCGCGAGGCAAGCTCGACCTGATTGTCGAAACTTGCCACCGCAATGTCGTCCGGGATGCGAAGGCCGGCACGCGCAAGCGCCGCATAGACTTCCATCGCCACCCGGTCGTTGCCGCACAGGATGGCGTCCGGCCGCTGACCGGAAAGAAGTGCCTCCACATGGGATGCGACAAGGCTTGGCGCGCGATCGCTGTAAACGCTGCGGCGCACGGCCGGAAACACGCCGAGCGGATCGACGCCTGCCTCCTCCAGCGCCGCGCGAAAGCCCTTCTCGCGCAAGGAGCCGGCCAGAATGCCCGGCAAGTTGATGAAGGCAATACGACGCCGGCCGGCGGCCAGCAGGTAACGCACGATCTCACGTGCCCCGCCCTCTTCGTCCGGGACCAGCGACGTGACACGGCCAGAGGCCTCGCGGCAGTTGATCATGACCCCGACGGAACCGGCCAGCGTTGGCGGCAGATCGACGTCCTTGTGATACATGGCGGCGTAGGCAACGGCGCGCGGCCGGAACTGCTGCACTTCGTCGAGCACCGAGCCAATCGACTGTCCGCTGCTGTGGTTGATAGCGAAGACGGCCATGCCGGCGCTGCGCGCAGCCCCATCGAGTCCTCGGACGATTTCGGTGGCGAAGGGCGAGGTGATCAGCCCATCGGACACGACGCCGACCAGCGGAAGCCAGCCCTGACGCACGCCGCGCGCGGCCAGGTTCGTTACATAGCCGAGCTCCTCCGCAATCGCCTTGACCTTCTGACGGGTCTCCTCCGACATTCGAGCGGAGCCGCCGTGCAATGCGCCGGAGACCGTCTTCACTGAGACGCCCGCACGCTCCGCGATGTCAGAAAGGGAGATTGTCACGTTGGTCCCTTGTTGGGTTATCGATTACCCAATAATTCAAACTCGGCCCCATTGTCAAGCGGTCACCCGGCTTCAAATGAAGTGCCGTCAGACATATTAACGCCAGCGTTCTTGTAAATCGCGAAGCCTGCGCTGTTCGAATTCACAGTGCCAGATGAAGTAACCCTGTATGTGACTTTTTCGCCGGCGAGGACGCTAAGGCGAGCCTGCCACAACTCGCTTGTATTCGAGAGGGAAACGCCGCTCCCCCACGTTGCGTTGATCGCACTGCAACCAGACGATTGCGCGTGCGCACTCTGGAAAAAAATCAGGCTGATCAAAAAGGCAGCAATGAAGGCGAACCAGGCGTTCCCCCGCCTATGCGCGGCATTGGTGATGGCCCGGAGCATCCAAGCGGCGGCGGAAAGAGCCAACTGAAACCGCGCGAGCACTTTCAGCCATGTGAACGCCATGCCTGCAAGAGCAAGCACAACTATCGTCGATGTCATCGGTTCCCCGTCCGCCTTCCCCCCGAAGGCCGTCCAAATCGCGCAAGCACCCGCAATCCATGCCCAGGTGCAGCCGAGCTTTCGTACAGTGAAGAACTTTCGCCCAGCTTGCGAGCCAGAAAATCGCAAGTTATGCGTGCAGTATCATCCATAGATTGTTGTCATGGTTCGCGCTACACGTAAGATGCGGTTTGCCCAATTTTTTTCTACGGAGCGTTGCAACAGAGCTGGCCACGTCACTGGGAAAAACCGTCTGTCGTCGAGGTCGCGTCATACGGCATCGCCTTGGTATCGGTTGAGAGAAATGTCCATCGCGGTCGCCATTCGATGGACCTCTGCCAGGACGGGTTCGAAGATCGCGTTGCGGCGCTCAAGCTCGGCGTGTTCGGCAAGATATGCCGGCACGAGTTCGGAAATTTCATCGAAAACGGCCTGTTCATCCACCGTGGTCAGGCGTCCCCCCTGCATGACTATCCGTCCGGCAACCATCACTGTTTCCACCGACGATCCGTTTTCCGAATAGACAAGGTGTTTGGCGACCTCGTTGAGCGGCATGAAAGGATAGTTGCGCATATCCAGGACAAGAAGATCGGCCGACTTGCCGACTTCCAGGGAACCGGTCACCTGTTCCAGCATTGCCGTCTTGGCGCCACCGATGGTCGCCATGGTGAGAATTTCGTCCGCCCTCAGCCATTTCTCGTAGTCAGGACCGGCGGCACTATGAACGAGACCGGCGACGCGCATGACGTCGAAGATGCGAGACGTATCGTTCGACGAAACGCCATCCGTGCCAAGACCGATCGTCACACCGGCATCGAGCAGGCGGCGGATCGGCGCGATCCCGGCCCCAAGCTTCAGGTTGGAGATGGCGTTGTGGGCAACGGAGACGCCCGCCTCCCCCATCAGCTCGATGTCCTCGTCGCTGACCCACACCGAATGCGCGATGGTCGTATTGCGTTTCAGAAGGCCGAGATCATGCATATAGGCGATCAAGGACTTGCTGTGATGAACGAGCCCAGTCACCGCCTGTGTCTTGGTTTCGAGGACATGCGTGTGGAACGGCACGCTTCTCTCCACCGCCAGCTCCATACAGGTCGCCATGAGATCGGGCGTGCAGCGCTGCGGTGCTGAAGGGGCGATCATGAACTGCAGGCGGCCCGACATCCCGTGCAGGCTGGAAAAGGCAGCGCGGCAATAGTCCGCGTACGCTCCTGCCGACATAGGCGGACCAAAATCGAGAAGATCCTGCATCGCCGAGGGCATTATCTCGCGCACAAAAGGCAGCGCATCAAGCGTATGCACATTCATCGCCGCGCTGGAAACATTGGCGCGGATTCCGGCATCGTCGTAGGCGCGAAAGACGGTGGCAAGTCGGGCGAGATCGTGCCGGGGCGGGTCGAAAAAATCGTCGCAGAGCGTCGTGACGCCGTTGCGCAGCGATTCCATCGCCAGCAGCAGGCTGCGCAGGTACAACAGGCGCTCTCCGATCGGGTCGTTCATCAATAGCGGATAGGCATAGAGCAGCCACAGTTCGAGCGGCATGCGCTCATAGCGCCCCCGCAGGAATGTCTCACTGGAATGCGTATGGGCATTGACCAGTCCCGGCAGGACCAGCTTGCCGCGTGCCTCGATAATTTGGGCGTCGGGCCTGGCGGCAAGGCCCGACCCGATCGATCTGATCTCGGTGCCTTCGATCAGGATGTCAGCGGCAAATGGTGTTGCGCCGTGAGCGCGGTCCATCGCAACTATCGTCCCATTGCGGATGAGAATTTCGCTCATGACAAATGCCCCGGAAACCATTGAATGACCTGAGGATAGCGTCCGCCGCACATCATGATTACTGATCCCTGAGCTCGGCGAACGAGCTTGCAGCCTTCGCGCCGCCACGAAGCTTTCCGGACAGCCAGACGCCGAAAACCGTCGCGAGATAGGGCAATGCTTGCAGGAGATCGTGCGGAATCCTGTCGCCGAACGTCAACTGCGCCCGGATGCCGATGGCGCCGACGATGGCAAAGAACAAGGCGGCGAAGGTGGCACCCACGGGATGGGCCGCGCCAAAGATGACTGCAGCAAACGCCATGAAGCCGCGACCGGCCGTCATGCCCTGGGCAAAGAACTGCAGGCTGCCCGCGGCCAGTTCCGCGCCGCCGATAGCACACAGCACCCCACCGATCGAAAGCGCCAGGAGCCGCATGCGCGACGGGTTGGCGCCGACGCCGCGTGCAGCGAACGGATGCTCCCCACAGGCGGCTAGCCGCAGGCCGAAGCGCGTTCGCCGCAACAGCACCCACATGGCAAAGACGACGAGCGGCATGGCGACAACCGAGACCGACAGCACGCCATAGGAACCGAAGGCCGGCCCCAATTTTGGAATGCCGAAAGGTGCCGTTACGGTTGCCTGGCTGCCGAAGATAGACTGGACCGCAAGCGCCGTTCCGCCGATGCCGAGACCAGTCAGTCCGAGGCCGGCGATAATGGGATTGGCCTTCAGCCTGTCGATGACGAACCAGAGAAGCACCGAGGCCAGCACGCAGGCGATGATGGCGATGAGGATGGCCGCGCCGACGGACTTTGTGAGCATGATGCCGAGAATTGTCGCGCAGGCGCCGATGATCATCAGGCCCTCGAGACCGAGGTTCCAGACCCCCGCCCGCTGCGCGATAACGCCGGCGAGCGTGACGTAGATCAACGGCGTTCCGGAGCGCAGGATGGCGATGAAGATCTCATTCATGTCTTGCGCCCTCCGAGACGCAGCACCCTGTCGATGAACGTCGACCTTGCGGTTATGAACAGCGCGATCGCCGCATTGACGATGTCGATCGCCGCCGACGGCAGCCCCGCCATGATCGGCAGATAGAGTGCCGCCGAGGCAAGGCCGCCGAAGAACACGGCAGCAACCGCCGTTCCGAGAACGGAGAGATTGGCGACAAGCGCGATCAGGATCGCGGTGAACCCGTGCGCCGGCAGAAAGCCCGATGCGATGCGGCCGTTCGGCCCCATGAACTCGATGGTGCCGGCAAGGCCCGCAAGGGCCCCGGAAATGAGGAAACTGGAGAGGCCGAGCTTCCAGAGGCGCGCGCCCTGCCACTCCACCATCGTGCCATTGCGGCCGGCAAGGCTTGCCAGGACGCCGAAGGAAGTTCGGTTCACCAGCAGCCACATGAGGATGCCGACGACCACCGCGATTGCGATGATCGCCGGGGAGAGACCGAGAGAATCCGAGATGCGATAGGCCGCATCGAGCGGGCGGCTCGATGCCTGCTGGCCGGAACCCGAGGGATCCTTCAGCGGCCCTGAGGTGACATAGACCAGCAGCAAGCCGGCCATGAAGTTGCCCATCAGCGTGGTGATGACCTCGTCTGTGCCGGAGCGCAGGCGCAGCAATCCCGGCCACAGCGCCCAGAGAGCACCGCCGAGCATGCCGGCAAGAAGCAAGGTCGGGATTACCAGGAAGGCTGGTCCGCCCTTTACCGCTTCGGCAGCGAAGGCGGCGCAGATCGCGCCGACATAGAACTGGCCCTGGGCACCAATGTTGAAGAAGCCCGCCCGGAAGGAAATGCCGACGCCGACCGCCGTTATGAACAGCGGCAGCGCCCATCTGAGACTTTGCTCGATCGCGCCGCTTCGCAGGAATGCCCCATCGAGCACCGCCCAAAGCGTCACCGGAGCATTGTAACCGGCAAGCTGGAACACGAGCGCGCAGAGGATGAGCGCGAAGATCACAAAGATCAGACTGCGGACGACGGTGATGAGACTGTCTTTCATGCGCTTGCCCCTGCCACGGCACCGGTCATGGCCGCTCCCACCAACCCTATGTCGAAGGGCGCACGGAACTCGCCATTGAGGCGTCCCGACAGCATCACCACGACGCGATCCGATATGTCGAAGAGCTCGTCGAGATCCGACGAGATCAGCAGTATCGCCGCGCCACGGTCGCGCGCCTGCCGGAGCGCCTGCCAAACGAAGGCGGTGGCCCCGATGTCGAGGCCGCGGGTCGGCTGGGCCGCGATGATGAGCTTTGCATCGGGATCGATTTCCCGGGCGAGGATCACCTTCTGCGCATTGCCGCCCGACAGGGACCCCGCCTTCTGCGCGGAATTGTGGTAGTGAACGCTCCATTCCTTGAGTGACCGGTCGCAGGCATCGCGCACTGCCGAGGGACGGATCAGCTTGAGCAGCCTGCCCTGCAGCAGCTCCCTCGCGCTCCAGTTCTGCCAGAGCGAACTCGTGAGGCTGAGACCTTCGACGTTGCGCTCGAAGGGAATGATCCTAAGACCGATCGCGCGACGGGCGGCGAGAGGTTCGCCAGTCACGTCATGGCCTGCAAGCTGGATCAATCCACTCGTCAGATCGGCGAGAGCGGAGATAGCCCGCACTAGCGTCTTCTGCCCGTTGCCCTCCACTCCGGCGATGCCGACGATCTCTCCCGGACGGATCTCCAGATCGACACCATCGAGAGCAATGCCTCCGCTGTCCGGCCGAGTAGAAGCGGCCTTCATCGAAAGGATGGCAGGGCCGGTCGCATGCGCCGATTGATCTGAGTCCCCACGGATCGGTGACTTCGTTCCGACCAATGCATCGCGATCGTGCCGATCGAGCGTCTTCGCGACGGCCTCACCGACGATGAGGTTGGCCAAACGCTCGCCCGAAACCTCAGCCACCGGAAGCGGCCCTTGGACCTTTTGGCCGCCCCGCAGCACCGTGACTGTGTCGGCGATGCCCAGCACCTCGCGGATCTTGTGCAGGATGAGGATAACTGTCACCCCACGTTCCCTAAGGCGGCGAACGCGCGCGAACAGCATGTCGATGCCCGCGGGAGACAGGACTGCGGTCGGCTCGTCAAGAATGAGGACGCGCGCATCCGTAACCAGGGCCCGCGCGATCTCTATGCCCTGCTGCGTTTCGATCGGCAGATCCCGGATCCGCCGGTTCAAGTCGACCTGGACGTCGAGCCCTGCAAGATGCGCCCGCCATTTTTTAGCGAGCCCCTTGCGGCTATAGATGCCACCCTTGCCCGTAGCGCCAAACTCCATGGTCTCGGCGACGGTGAAGGACGGTGGTAACGCAAAACTCTGGTGGACGAGCTCCACGCCCGCGGCCCGGCTTTCGCTGACCTGCCCCGTCCGGATGTCGTGTCCCATCACGTTGACGGCGCCGGAGGTCGGCTGGACGAGGCCGGCCGCCACGCGGGCAAAGGTGGTCTTGCCGGCCCCGTTCTGACCGACGACCGCATGGATCTGGCCAGGAGCGAACGAAGCTGAAACCTCCGACAACGCCGTCACGTCTCCGAATTTGACGGTGACGTTGCGGCACTCCAGGGCCGATTTCGGAGAATTGGACATGCTATGGTTCCCATCGAGAGCGGGAGGTTCGCGGCCGTCAACAGGGCTGGAAACGATCCGCGAACCCCAGTGACCTCCCCCAAGAGGGAAGGCCTGTGCCGACGTCCTTCGAAACTTCGGGCTGGCTCGGCGAGCCAGCGCCAGGAGATCAAAGGGTGGTGTTGAACGGAACCTTGATCGACCCATTCAGGATGCCGACACGAACCTTATCGACCTCGATCAGCGCTTCCTTCGCCTTGGCGTTAAGATCCGCCGGCCCCTGTTCGGTGAAGACCGGCGAGAGAATGAAGTCGATGACGCCGGTGCCAAGGCCCGTATGCTCATGCGCACCACCCTTCCACTGAGGTCCGACGGCCTTGGTGGCCTCGTTGTAGAGCGAGGCGCCGAAGTCCAGGCTGACGATGGATATCAGTGATTTCGGGCCCAACTCATACTGTCCTGGCGCGAGGCAGCTCACCATGCGCCCTTCCTTCTCGTTGGCAGCGGCAATAATGCCGCCGTCGGTGGCCGCCGCATCGGTCTGGATGTAGTCGATGCCGTCATTGTACATCTGGGTAGCGATTTCCTGACCCTTTGCAGGGTCCTGAAACGAGCCTGCAAAGGCGGCGATGACGGAGGCATCCGGTCGAATGGAATGCACGCCGGCCTTGAAGGCGTTGAAGTCTGCGTTGAGAGGCGGAATGGAAACGCCGCCGATGAAGCCGGTCTTGCCGGTAGACGACATCTTGGCCGCGAAAACTCCCGACAGATAGCAACCAAGATAGTAGTCGTAGGAAACGGTCACCACGTTCGGGATTGCTGGCTCGAAGGGGTCGGCGAAAAGCTGGATCCACTTGGTGTTGGGATAGGACGGCGCCAGCGCCTTGAAGGGCTCGGCCACTTCGTTGAAGGTCGAGATGATGATCGCCGCGCCCGCATCTCCCAGCGTGCGGTAGACGGTCTCGTAGGTCGCCGGATCCTGCGC
The DNA here is from genome assembly GCF_052044935.1 of Ensifer sp. 22460. Lineage (NCBI taxonomy): Bacteria > Pseudomonadati > Pseudomonadota > Alphaproteobacteria > Hyphomicrobiales > Rhizobiaceae > Ensifer > Ensifer sp. 22460. The sequence goes on along the minus strand of NZ_JBQENZ010000013.1, from coordinate 122,907 downwards.
GTAGACAGCGCGGTATTCGAAGCCCTTTTCTTCCGAAAGCTGCTTGAGCATGGCGATCATCTGGTCCACCGGACCATTGTCGCCGGCAGCCTGCGTATGGACCAGCGCGACCAGTCCCCCGGACGCACGGGCGAATTCAGGGACGACGCTGGCTGCAAAGGCCAGCGCCGCGGCACCCGCGCTCGCCTGCAGGAATGTCCGGCGCTGCATCATGTGCTGTGTAATCTTCCCAGTCTTGTCTGTCATGATTGTTCCCTTTTTATCTTGTCGTTTCTCAAGCGCATGCCAGGGCGCAGGTGATCCTCCGCGCCGTTTCCCACCTCAGAGCGGCGGGGAGTAGGAGGCCGGGTTCATGATCATCACCTCCTGCTTCTGGATCGCGTCCAGCGCCCAGACTTCGGAAATGAACTTCTGCCAGTCCGGATCGGCATACATGGCCGCGCGGCGCGCTTCGCGGTCAGCGAGGCTGTCGTAGGCCCACATCAGCACGGTCGTGTGAAGCGTTCCCAGTTCCGAGGCATAGAGACCGACGAACTTGTTGAGATGGCGCTTCTGCACGGGAAGGCCGTCGGCCTCGTACTTCTTCATCCACTTGTCGACCGTGCCGGGCTTGAAGGTGTAGGTGCGGTGTTCCAGGATCATCAGATTGCTTCCTATGCGTTCAGGACGAATTCGGCGCATTTCTCGCCGATCATGATGGCTGGCGCGTTGGTGTTGCCGCTTGAGATGACCGGCATGATCGAGGCGTCCGCGACACGTAGCCCTTCGATGCCGTGCACCTTGAGTCGCGCATCCACCACAGCCATGGGATCGTTGCCCATCTTGGCGGTTCCAACCGGGTGGAAGGTCGTCATGGCGGTCGCCCGCAGCCAGCTCGTCAAAGCGGCATCGTCGAGCGCTTCCGGCCCCGGTGCCAGCTCCTTGCCGCGATAGCGGTCGAAAGCCTTCTGGCCGACAATGTCACGGGTCAGCCGGATGGCATCGATCATCGTGCGGACGTCGAAATCGTCACGGAGGTAGTTGGCCTGGATCTTCGGCTTATCCGTCGCGTTCGCCGAGCGCAGCGTGATCTCGCCGCGACTCACCGGATTGACGGGGCCGACGCGGATCGTGAACCCGTGGTTGGCCTCCACGGCCTGCTTCTTCCGGAACGGATTTGGGAAGTGCAGGTTGGCCGTCTTTTCCAGCGCCGGCATGAAGTGCAGCTGTATGTCGGGCGCAACCAGGCCATCGTTCGAGCGGATAAAGGCACCGGCCTCATAGGGGAACGTCGTGGTGACGCCCTCACCGAACAGCATGCCCTGGGCAACGGCGGGGATGAGCTTGTCCGCCCGCAGGTCGCTGAAGAGCGTGATCGGCTCCCGGCATTCCCAGCTCATGACGCAGTCGACGTGATCCTGGAGGTTCTTGCCGACGCCCGGCAGGTCCAACACCGGCTCGATGCCAAGCGCCCGGAGCTCGTCCGCGGGTCCGATTCCGGACAGAAGCAACGCCTTGGGCGAATTGACCACCCCTGAGGAGAGGATCACCTCCCGCCCCGCACGGGCGCGTCCCAGCGCGCCGTCCTTCAGATACTCGACGCCGCACGCCCGGTCGCCTTCGATAATCAGACGCGTGAGCTCCGCCCCCGTCAGCACCGTGAGGTTCTTGCGGCCGAGCGCCGGACGCAGGAACGCCCATGATGTGGACCAGCGCTTTCCCTTGCGGATGGTGAAGTCGTAGCGGCCAAAGCCTTCTTGCGTCTCTCCGTTGAAGTCATCGTTGGCCGGATAGCCGGCCTGGATGCCCGCCTCGCAGAACACGTCCATCAGCGGATTGTTGCCACGGGCTCGGCAGACGGTGAGTTCCCCGTCGCCACTGTGGAAGGCGTCCTTGCGCTGGATATGCGTTTCGGAGCGTCGGAATGCCGGCAGCACTTCATCATAGGACCAACCGTGCAGTCCGAGCTGCGACCAGCGATCGTAGTCGTGGCGATTACCGCGCACGTAGATCATGCCGTTGATGGTGGAGGTCCCGCCCAGCACCTTGCCGCGCGGCCAATAGAGCGAGCGGCCATTGAGATAAGGCTCGGGCTCGGTGTGATAATGCCAGTTGTAGATGCCCGAATGGAACAGCTTGCCCATCAGCATCGGCAGCCGGAACAGCGGGTTGCGATCCTTGCCGCCAGCCTCGATCAATAGCACGCGGTTTGCCGGGTTCTTCGACAGACGGTTCGCGAGAACACAACCGGCCGAGCCCGCACCGACCACGATGAAATCATATTCCGGGTTACGCGCCATGGTTCACCACGCGATGGGCCGGCCGCCCATCGCCTCCAAATAAGAATTGCAGAGAAGGAACGGATTTTCTCGGCCGAGCACCTTGTCGGCAAAGGCGGGATGCTCGCGCTGAACATAGGCGACATGGCCGAACTGCCCCTCGGCAACGCCGACTTGCGAGAAGATGTCAGCCGCAGCCGCACCGAAACCCAGGAAGACAACGGGCTCGCCTCGCGCCACAAGCATTTCGATCACGCGCAGCATCAGCGGCCGCCAGAAGGAAAGATGCCCACGGGACTGATGCGGATCGATATCGACACGGAAGCGAGAGAGCGTCAGCGATGCGTTGAGCAGGAGAACACCCTCCCCCACCCAGCGGTCGGTGATCAGGCTCGGCGCCTCGAACGAACCGGTGGGATCGCACAGCAGATGCCGCACATCCGGCCAGCGGCCGAAATCGCACGCCAGACTTTCATCACCAAGGCGCGCGGCCGCAATCAGCTGCATATAGGCGCGGATGCTCTTCGAGAACATCTTGTCCAACTCGCCCCACCCAGCCAAATTGCCGGCCTCGAAGGCGCGCCCCGTCGCAAAACTCGGTTCGGGATAAGGATCCTGCCCAAGAACCAGGCAGCGCACGCCATCGGGTGCAATTCCGTCGAAGGCCGCCAAGGCGTGCGCACCCTTCGGCTGACCCGGAAAAGACTTGCCGCGGCGCGCCGGGAAGATCGGTTCCCATGCCTCCAGCTCGAGGTCCGCATCAATACGGCCAAAATCGTCGCCGACGGGGCCGAGCGCGGCGCGCCAGGCATCTGGCAGGTCGCCCTCCCAGCCTGCAAGCGTTTCCGCCATTGCCTCTCTCAAGCGCATCGGCATTACGGCTCCCCTTCCGTTCATTGCAGGGAGACTAGACAAAAGCTGACCAAAGTGTCAACTTTCAAAAAGAAGAAAATGACGAATCGGTCAACTTTTCTTGACTACATCGTCAGCTTCTGGCGAAAGGGCGATACGCTTGCATTTCGCTGGAAAACGCGGCAATTGCAAAGGCGATCTCGCCACCACGCATGATTGCCTGGTAGGAAGCGACGGCGAGATGGAGGCGGAACCATATGGCAAGGGCAGTACGAGATCCCGAAGAGCGCATCCGCGAACGTAACGTGCGGCTCATCATCAAGGCGGGGATCGAGATATTTGCCCGCAAGGGCTTCGATGGCACGCGCATCGCCGAGATTGCCGAGGCTTCGGGCCTGCCCAAGGCAAACGTCTACTACTACTTCTCTTCCAAGGAGGAGATCTACACCGCCATCATCGCGCACTTGCTCGCCAGTTGGGATGATGCACTGAAATACATTTCGCCGGAGCGCGAACCGGCGGAGGCGTTCAGGCTCTACATCAAGGCGAAGCTGGAATACACGCGCAAGAACATGGCCGAGTCCCGGCTCTTCGCCAGCGAAATCATTCAAGGCGCCCGCTTCCTGACCAAGAAGGATCGCGAACACATCCGTCAGGTAACGGATACTCATGTCGCGGTCATCGAGGGCTGGATCGCCGCTGGCAAGATGCTGCCGGTCAATCCACGTCATCTCTTCATCATGCTCTGGGCGTCAACCCAGTTTTACTCGGACTTCGAACCCGTCGCCGTCGACGCGCTCAAAAAGCCCCGTTTGAAAGCCGATGACTATGAAAAGGCGGCGGCCACGATCACCGAGACGATCCTGAGAGGCATCCTCCGGCAGCCCTAAGCCCGGCAGGCGAACAAAGGCGCTTGCGCACGATCCTGTCCGCATCGCTCCTGGGCTGTACGGCCGGGTGATCAAGCTCGTTTCAGGTTGGCGCTTACCGCAAAACTTCGCCACGCGGCGACATCAAACGAGATCGAATAAGCACCGGACGTTGCCTTTTTGGCAATCGACGTTGCGAATATCTGTGCTTCTTCGGCAAGGGAAACTCTGAATAATTGGCCGTGCAAGCAACTCTTCAGAGACCAGCAAGATGGCATATGTCATTACCGAACCCTGCATCGACGTGAAGGATGGCGACTGCACCGCGGCCTGCCCTGTCGACTGCATCTACGAGGGCGGCCGCACCTTTTACATCCACCCCGACGAATGCATAAATTGCGGGCTCTGTCTTTCAATCTGCCCCGTCGATGCCATCGTCTGGGATCACGAGATCGCCGACAACCAGCGCCATTTCATCGCTGTGAACAAGGAGTTCTTCGGAGCCGACGTCACCGGAATGGGTTCACCGGGCGGGTGGAGCAAGGAGTGCTCGACGGTGCAGGACCATCCCTTCGTTGCCGCCTTCGAGAAAGCGGTAACCGTCGCATAACCGAACCTGATCCACAGGGTAAGACAGGGCAGCTGCGCAGACGCAGGTCGACGGTTGGCCAGAGAAACGAAGCTTGGGGCCGGTAGAAAGCCGTCCCGTCTAGGCCCGCGCCGCACGTATCCCGAGATGTTTTGCGGCCTCGCCGCTTGGGCTCACCAGCCGGAATAATAGGCCCGCGTCGCCGCGGCGAGCTTGGTCACGAGTTCACGCTCGCAGTTCAGCCTCGGAAGGTCCGCACGCGCCTGCTGCAGGAGTTCGGCCCGGGCACCTTCGAAATCGACCCGGGTCAGCTTCCCATCGCACATGACCTCCTGCCCGCCGACGTAGAGCCCCTTCGCGTGCGCCGCCGTCATCCGGGTGAGCAGCACCTCCCCCTCATCCAGATCGTCTATCACGCTGTCGGCGACCAGTGCGCCATAGTCGACGAGCACCAGGTCTTCGTTTGCCGGCGCGTTCACAACCTTGGCGCCGACATGGATCGCGGCATCGAAGACGCGACGTGCCGTAAAGGTCCGCGCCAGGTCGTTGCCGCCATGCAACAGATGGGTGAGGCGCAGTTCACGCCAAAGGTCCTGGTCGTCATCAAACCCCGTGCCGTCGAGGCCGAAAGCGAAAGCGGGCCCGCTTGCCGGAATGGCAGCGAGCGGCGCCACGCCTGAACGCAGGCGCAAGTTTGCCGACGGGTTGGAAACGAGCTGCACGCCCCTTGCTGCCAGCAACTCCAGCTCATCCGGCCGCAGTTGAACGCCATGGGCAACGGCAAGGCGGGGCGAGAGGAAGCCGATATCGTCGAGGTATCGGACGACCCCTTGCGGAAAGCGCCTGTCCAGCCACAGCCTCTGCCTTGGGCTCTCGAGGAGATGCATGTGAATGCGACGACCCGTTGCGTGAGAGGCCTCGGCGATGCTTTCGAGCATTGCATTGGAGCACCACTGCGGCCCGATCGGGCCGTATTGGACATCGATCAACGGGCTCGTGTTGGTTGCAGCGGCCGCGTCGGCCGCTGAAATCTGGACCGAAGGCGGAGCATATTGGGGGATCGAGGCACTGAGTTCATCCCAGTCTGCCGGAGCGAGATACGGCCGCAATCGCTGCGGGCCGCCGTCATAGGCCCACGGGTCGTAGTCGAGAAGCGGGCAGGATAGCGCAAGTCTTATGCCGACATCGCGCGCCGCGCGCATCACCGCACCAGCCTCCTCCACCAGTCGGTCGACATTCAGCGAATTGTGACAATGCATGGTTGCACAGACGCCCGTTTGCGCCAGCCGGGAGAATGCCACCAGCGCTTCCAGGTAGGGATCGGTGCGTGGTCGGAGCCGAAGGCCGGGTATCCACACCTCCAGGGCATCGTCGACATTGCCGAAATCGAGCGTGCGGATGCCGTATCCGTGGTCATGCGCGTTGACGGGTGGCGGCATCAGGAGGGCATTGGCCGGGATCGCAGCCGAGGAGGCGCCGTCAGGCAGATGCCGCAAGAGGTTTGGCTCACGCCTTGCGGCCTCGTGGCCAGGACGCAAAAGAAGTCGCCCGGGGACGTGGTGTTCACTCAAGGATTGATTGCCTCCATGATCTGGTCGCTGAACCTCAGCAGTTCCGCACCAACGAATTCGATGACGGCTTCGGCCGCGTGGGTGCGCTGCCGGCGTCGCTGCACGAGAATTCCGATATGCAGGTTCTGAAGGCGCGATCCGGAAAGCGGTATCGGAACGACATCGCCCGCCTTGATTTCCGCGAGGAAGCCGATCGGCGTGAAGAAAGCCACTCCCTGCCCCGAGATGATGAATGGCTTGAGCATCATCTGGCTGTTCGACAGCACAAAGGGCCGCCCGGTTCGTTCGAAGACCGAGAGTTCGATTTCGATGAGCGAGCGGATCGGCTGCGTATCGAGTTGCAGAAGCAGGTCGTACTGAGCACATTCGGCGAGCGAGACCTGCCGCTGCTTCGCCAACGGATGTCCCCGTCCGACGAAAGCCATCAGCGGCATCGGTACGCGAAAGAGCATCTCCGTGTCGTCTGGACGGGCGAGATCAAAGGTCAACCCCATGTCGACGTCACCTTCGGCGACCAGGCTGCTGATGTTGCCGTGACCGGCGGTGTGGATATGGAAGCTCACGCCTGGATGGATGCTGTGGAACGTGTTGACCATGTCCGGCAGGAACTGGATGGCCAGGCTGTCCAGACAAGACATCTGCACGCGACCGGCCTTTTTTCCCTGCAAGGCGCCGAGGTCGCTGCGCAAAAGCTCGAAATTCTCGAGCGTGACCCGGGCGTGGCGCAGCACGTTTTCCCCGGCGACGGTCAGCCTCAGGCCGTTCGAGAGCCGTTCGAACAGGGCGATCCCGAGCTCGTCTTCCAGTTTCTTGATCTGCCGGCTGACCGCCGAGGATGCGACGTGAAGCTCCTCGGAGGCCTTGCGAATGGACCCGGACCGCGCGACCGAGACGAAATATTTCAGGATGCTGGCGTGCATTCGATTGGAACCTCCCCTCCCCTGGGCTCCGACCTATAACACGCTCATCGTCCCCTCCAAATGGGCGCGCGCTTCTCCTGGAAAGCACTCACGCCTTCCAGCGCATCTTCGCTTTTGAGCGCCTTCACGAGCGCAGGCGTGCGCAGGCCTTGTGCTTCCGCCGGCGACAGATGCCCGGTGCGATTGACGGTCTGCTTGATTGCTCGGAGCGAAAGCGGCGCGCAGGCGACGATTTCGGCCACCCAGCGGGCAACGGCGGTATCGAGCTCCTCTGGTTCAGCTATCTCGTTGACGATGCCGAAACCTTGCATCTCGGCTGCGGAAAACCGCCTGCCGGTCAACAACACGCCCATTGCGAGATTGTGGGGGATCCTGCGCTGGAGAAGCACCATGCCGCCATCAAGCGGCAGGCGTCCGACGCGGGCCTCGGGCAAGCCGAACGCCGCCTTCGTCGAGGCAACGACGATATCGCAACCGAGAACCATCTCGAACCCGCCGCCGAGCGCATAACCGTTGACCCTGGCGATAACAGGAACATCCAGCGAGCGGCGAAAAGCCAGCCCGCCAAAACCGTTCGGCCGGCTCTCGCTCCAGTAGTCGAGACCCGTCGTCTCGGCACCCTTCAGATCAGCCCCGGCGCAAAATGCCCGATCGCCGGCACCCGTCAGCACGACGCAGCTTATGTCGTCGCGCGCTTCGATCTCCTGCCAGATCGCCTCCAGTTCGCGTTCGGTTGCTGCGTCCACCGCATTCATCCGTTCCGGACGGTTCAATGTGACGCTTGCTACGCGGTCTTTTACGACGAACTCGACGCTCATGCCGCATCTCCCCGGCGAACGGAAAGCCCCGAGAGGATCTCGTCATTGTGCTCGCCGAGCTTCGGCGGGGCGATGCGCACCGTGACGGTCGCCGCCGACATGTCGATCGGCGAGCCGACCAGCCGGATCGGGCCGGCCTTCGTTTCGCCGGCGTGAAGGATCATACCGTTGATCACCGTCTGCTCGTCGTCGAGGGCTTCGGGAAGCGAGCGTACCGGCGCGCAGAGAATGTCCACTTGCTCCAGCCGGCCGAGCCAATGGGCGCTGCTGTTCTTCGCAAACGCCTCGCGGAAGACCTGCTGCAATTGCGGGCGGCGCTGCATCTGTGCGTCGAAATCGGCAAATTGCGGCTGGAGGGACAGGTCCTCGATCTCCAAGGCGGAGCAAATGTCGCGCAGCGGATTCTGTTTGAAGGCACCGACCATGACGATGGCGCCGTCGGTGGTTTCGAACACGCCTGTCAGAGGGAAAGCGCCCCAGTTCAGGTCCTTCTCCCGCATCATGTGCGTGGTGCCTTCCTGCATCTGCATGGCGAGCATGGAGCTGTAAAGACTGACCGCAACCTGCTGGCCGTGGCCGTTCTTTTCACGGTGCAGCAAGGCAAGCAGAATGCCCTGGACGAGGTGCATGCCGGCCGAATAGTCGGCAAGCGGCGTCGCGTAGATCGACAGCGGATGGCTCGCGTCCGACTTTCGGCGCATGACACCGGAAAGCGCCTGCGCGAGAATGTCCTGCCCGCCCTTGTGCCGATAGGGGCCTTCAAGGCCAAAGCCCGTACCGACGGCGTAGATCAGCCGCGGATTGCTCTTCCTGAGCTCTTCATAACCGAAGCCCATGCGCTCCATGACATCGGGGCGAAAATTGTTGACGACAACATCGGCCGTGTCGATCAGGGCGCGCACCGCGGCACGCGCCTCATCCTGCTTGAGGTCGAGCGCCAGGCTCTTCTTGTTGCGGTTGAGCGACGAGAAAACCGGATTGTTGAGGCCGTCCGGATCCGATCCCAGCGACCAGCGTGAAAGATCGCCGATCTTGGCCTTTTCGATCTTGATGACCTCGGCGCCATAGTCGGCCAGCATCTGCGTGCAGCACGGGCCAAGCATGACCTGGGTGAAATCGACGACGCGGATACCGTCGAGGGGAAGAGATGTCATTCGGCTGCCTCCAGATAGGTTGCGTTTTCGGATGGTACGTCGCCGGGATCGGCGCCCTGGGCCCGCAATTGCTTCTGGATTGCCCTGACATCGGCGTCTCGCACCTTGACGCCGGCATTGAGCGCCACGGTGGCAGCGACGCCTGCCGCCTCGCCCATTGCCATGCACGGCGGGATCTCGCGGCTCGACTTTTGCGCCTGGATCGTCGCCGAATAATGCCTGCCCGCGACGATCAGCTGGTCGACTTCCTTCGGCAGCATGGCCCGGTAGGGCGTGTAGTAGTCGCGGCCGCGGCACACCGTATCGGCGAAGTGCTGTCGGTTCATCACGTCATCCTTGGTGACGACGTACTCGCCCTGCAGCAGTCGCGACTGGCGCACGCCCGTCTGCGGTGCGAAGTCGATCACATGCGCATTTTCGAAGCCCGGCAAGTTGGCCCTTGCGAAGTCGAGCAGGCGGGCGATGCGGCCACGACCCTCAAGTTCCGCGTAGGTCAGGTCTTCGACACTCAGACCGGAGAGCTTCGGCATGTGCGGGCAGTTCAGCCAGATGACGCCCGGCAGCGGCGTCTTCAACCACCAGAACGACCAGCAGCCGCCGATCAGACGCTTGGCCTCATGGTCGAGTGCCTTGAACCTTTCCGGCTCTTCGAATTCGAAGCGCTCTGCTGCGGCGGTGTCGATCCCGCCCCAGCGGGAAACGGTCGTCAGGATGAAATTGCCGTCCGTGTGCTGGGCGCCCGCGTCGGCAGCAACGTCGAGGTCGCCCGATGCGTCGATCACGACGTCACCCATGATGGCCTCGCGGCCGGATTTCGTTTGGCAGACCACGCCCTTGATCGTCCCGTTCTCGACGATCGCCGAGGAGAACCAGCTGTGCGTTCTTAGCTTCACGCCGGATTCGCGAAGGATGTCATAGGAGACCCGTTTGAACGCGTCCGGATCAAAGGCGGCCGCATAGCAGATCGGATGTGGCGCGGATGGCGTATGGAAGTCGAACAAGCCCCAGCGCGCCCACTTTTGCCAGGCTTCCGGCGTGTCGCGAAAGTCGAGCTGGCGGTCGCCGTCCGTCGGGGTGACGCACAGACCGAGCGTCTTCATCCGTTCGATCATCTCCATGCAGATGCCGCGCACGGTGATTTCAAGCCCGTTGACCATGTCGTCGAGCACGAGAACCATGCCGCCAGCGGCAAGGCCGCCGACATAGGGGTAGCGTTCGAGGAGCGTGACGCTTGCCCCAGTGCGCGCCGCCGAAACCGCGGCGGAGATGCCAGCCGGTCCGCCGCCGACGACGACCACGTCGGAGCGGTCGACGATCCTGGCATTGCGCAAGGGTTCTCTGATTGTTTCCATAATCGTTTCCTCCATAGGGGACCTGTCCGGCGAAATGTGAGGAGCTCACAGCCAGTGACTTCGTCGGTTGACCGGACCCGGATATCCAGGTCCGGCAGCAAGGGGTTTGGGGTCAGTGGTCCGTCGTCGGTTTCCAGCGGACGATCTTCGCTTCCGCGAACGAAACGGCGAAGAAGAGAACCACGGCAAGCGAGGCCGCAATCACCACCGTCGCATAGAGCAGAGGCGAACGGAAATTATAGGTCGCCTCGATGATCAGGGCGCCGAGGCCGTAGCTGGAGCCGATCCACTCCGCGACGATAGCGCCCATCACGCTGCTGGTTGCCGCAATTTTCAGCGCGGCGAAAAGGAAAGGCAGCGAGCCTGGCAGCCGAACCTTCCAGAAGATTTCGGAGTTGCTGGCAGACAGGATGCGCATCAGGTCGAGCATTGCGGGGCTCGCCGACTTCAGTCCCTGCACCATGTTGACGAGGGTCGGGAAGAAGCAGATCAGGCCCGCGATGATGATTTTCGGTGCGATGCCATTGCCGACGAGCAGCACCAGGATCGGCGCCAGTGCGATGATCGGGATCGACTTGATGATCACGGCGATCGGATAGAAGGCTCGCTCGGCGAGCGGGCTGTGGACGAACCAGACCGCTAGAAGGACGGCAATGACATTGCCGAATATAAAGCCGAGAACCGCTTCCATGAGCGTCGGCCAGAAGTTCGTCCACAGGATGCCGGCGTTTTCGCCGAAGGCCTTGATGACGTCGACTGGTCCGGGCGCCATGAACGTTGGCACCGAAAAGCCCCAGACGACGAGCTGCCAAAGCAGGATGCAACCAAGGATCGCAAGCGTCGCTGGCAGATGTCGCAGGGCAGCGCTGACGGCAGCGTCGAGCGCCCTGAACCTGTTGCCGTCGGTCAAGTCGCGGCCATCCGCTTGTGATGGAAGTGCATTTGCCATCAGCATTCTCCCAAAAGTTTGCGCAGGTAGGCGGTAACCTGAATGAACTCGACCGTGTCGCGCATCGCGAGAGATCGCGGATAGGGCAAGTCGACCTTCATGAACTCCTTCACTCGGCCCGGATGGGCCGCGAGCATCAGCACATGTTGACCGAGAAAGACCGCCTCGGGGATCGAATGGGTAACGAAGAGGATGGTGGTCCCGGTTTCCTGCCAGAGGCGCAGCAACTCTTCGTTCAACTTGTCGCGCGTGATCTCGTCGAGCGCGCCGAAGGGCTCATCCATCAACAGGATGCGGGGCCGGGTCACCAGCGCACGCGCGATCGCCACGCGTTGGCGCTGGCCGCCCGACAGTTCGTGCGGCATCGCCTTTTCGCGCCCCTTCAGCCCGACGAGGGCGAGCAATTCTTCCGGATCGGCATAGGTCGCGCCCGCCTCGCGTTTCCCCACCAGCAGCGGGAGACGCACATTGTCGATCACATTGCGCCATGGCAGCAACGTCGCCTCTTGGAAGACGAAGGCGAAATCGCGGCCCTCGCGCGCCTTGCGCGGCGTCTGGCCATGCACGGACACGGAGCCATCGGTGATGTGCACGAGATCCGCGACCGTGCGCAACAGGGTGGACTTGCCGCAGCCGGACGGGCCGAGCATGGTCACGAGCGAGCCGGCAGGTATCTCGACCGAGACGTCAGAGAGTGCGGTGAAGCCGGAGTCATCTGCGCCGAAGCGGATATGAAGATTCTTCACCGACACGGCGGAGCTACCGACTGCTGCCTGGTTGGGTCTGCTACGCGTTTCCAGCATCGCCTTAACCTACGCTCTTGCGGACATCGGCTGTCGCATCCAGGATTGCCATCGTGTAGACGTCGTTTGGATTCGGGACGGGGCCCGTGAACTGTCCGAGATCCGCATAGGTCTTGATCTGCTCTTCCCAGTTTGCCTGGTCCATGCCACCCCATCCCTCGGTGGCGGTGGTTTCGTTGAACACGAACTTCATCAGCGGCCCGATGGCCTCCAGCTCGCTTGCCTTGTCCAGGTTCGGGTAGGATTCGAGCAGGATGTCGACGGCCTCTTCCTGGTGATCACGCGCATAGCCCCATCCGCGTGCCGAACCCGACACGAATGCAGCAAGATGGTCCGCGTGATTTTGCAGCTGGTCGTCGGTGGTATAGTAGACGTTGGCATAGAGCCGGATACCGCCATCCCAAAGGGTCAGGTCGACTCGGTCATCACCCAGAACCTTCAAGGCGTTGACGTTCGTGAGCCAGCCACAGACCGCATCGGCCTGGCCGGTCACGAGCTGGTTCATGTCCGAACCCATGTTGACGATCTTGACCTGGTCTTCCGATATCCCGTTCTTGGCGAGGAGCGCACGAAGCAGAATGACCGAAGTCGGGATCGCTGCGATCGTCTTGCCGATCATGTCCTGAGGCTTGGCAATCGGGTTTGCCTTGCGAGAGAAATACGCGAAGGGATGTTTCTGGTAGCCGGCTGCGAATGCCTTGATCGGCGCGCCGGCCGAACGTGCCAACATCACCGATGGGCTGGAGGAGATCTGGCCGATCGTCGACTGGCCGACGGCGACGCCAGCAACGCCGTCGACATTCGGTCCGCCAGGCACGATTTCGAGCTCGATGCCCTTCTCGGCATAATAACCCTTCTTGCGGGCAACGAGTTCTCCGAGAAGCCCGTTGGAAGGCAGCCAACCGAGCTGCATTCGGATCGTCGTGGAATCGGCGGCTAGGCCGGGTGAAACATTGATAAGGCTATGGGTCGCAGCAATCGCGCCCATTGCGGCCGCATTCGAAAGGAAACCTCGGCGGTTCATCATAAAACGAGACATATCGTTCCCCTTGCTTGTTATGGGATCGATGATGATGGAATTTGGCATCTCATAAAGCACAATTTTTAGCGGTTAGTATTGCCGATATGGCAACGCTCAAGGGCCATTCAGGTTTGCCGTTTCGGCAATGGCGGGCTCGAAAGATTGTGCTTTGTGCGAGTTCGATCCCGTCCGATAAGCGAAACGATCAAAGTCTGAACGCCGCGGAGGTATAGATATGGTGCAGAAAAACCTGATCGATGGGGAATGGATCGCCACTAGCGAAGTGTCCCGCAACATCAATCCCTCGAACACCAACGACGTGGTGGGCGAATATGCCCGTGCGTCTGCCGACGATGCGAGAGCGGCGATCGCCGCTGCAAGGGAAGCGTTCCCGGCCTGGTCGCGCTCCGGCATCCTCGAGCGCCACGCGATCCTGAGAAAAACCGCCGACGAGATCCTCGCCCGCAAGGACGAGCTCGGAAAGTTGTTGTCGCGCGAGGAAGGCAAGACGCTCGCCGAAGGCATCGGCGAGACGGTGCGTGCCGGCCAGATCTTCGACTTCTTCGCCGGCGAATGCCTGCGACTGGCGGGCGAAGTTCTGCCGTCGGCGCGACCCAATATCGGCGTCGAGATCACCCGCGAGCCGGTCGGCGTCGTCGGCATCATCACGCCCTGGAACTTCCCGATCGCCATTCCCGCCTGGAAGATCGCGCCGGCGCTTTGTTACGGCAATACCATCGTCTTCAAGCCGGCCGAACTGGTGCCCGGCAGTTCCTGGGCCATCGTCGACATCCTCCACCGTGCCGGCCTGCCGAAGGGTGTCCTGAACCTCGTGATGGGCAAGGGCTCGGTCGTCGGCCAGGCGATGCTCGACAGCCCGGATGTGCACGCCATCACCTTCACCGGCTCGACCGGCACCGGCAAACGGGTGGCGCTCGCCTCGGTCGAGCACAATCGCAAGTACCAGCTGGAGATGGGCGGCAAGAACCCCTTCGTCGTGCTCGACGATGCCGATCTGTCGGTGGCGGTCGAGGCGGCGGTCAATTCCGCCTTCTTCTCCACCGGCCAGCGCTGCACGGCGTCTTCCCGCCTCATCGTCACCGAGGGCATTCACGACCGCTTCGTGGCCGCAATGGGCGAACGGATCAAGGGGCTGACAATCGACGACGCGCTGAAGGCCGGCACCCATATCGGCCCGGTGGTCGATGAGGGCCAGCTCAACCAGGACACCGACTATATCGCCATCGGCAAACAGGAGGGCGCGAAGCTCGCCTTTGGCGGCGAGCTGCTGAAGCGCGACACGCCCGGCTTCTACCTGCAGCCAGCGCTGTTCACCGAGGCGACCAATCAGATGCGCATTTCGCGGGAAGAGATCTTCGGGCCGGT
>NZ_JBQENZ010000013.1:0-108315 GCF_052044935.1 Ensifer sp. 22460 | reverse complement strand
GGTTCATCCTCAATTTCTGTGATTCAGTGGCAGCATTCTCGCCCTCATCAGTTGTGGGCCGGCGCGACCGTACATTGCTCGCTTCAGCATCTTGAGGCGGTTGATCTGCCCTTCGGCTTGACCGTTGCTCCACGGGAGTTCGATTGCATTTTTGACGGCATCAATATCCCGGCGCAAAACGCTGGCGAAACGCATGATTGCCGTGAGCTCGGTGTCGATGGCATCGTCGATCCATTCATCCAGCGCGTCCGGGCTCCTGCTGCGCAAGATGCCGTTGAAGCGCATGGCCAAGCCACGCATTATGGCGAACGCTCGAGAGCCCTGCTTCAATGCATCGACGTTTCTGGCCTGGCGATCTGTCAGCAAGCCGCGCGGCTTTATGCACAAAGCGGCTGCCACCACAGACGAGATCATATGGCCCGTGTCAGGATCGCGGACGGGTTCTGAAACATCCGTCTCCGGAAGCGGCTCGTCGGGTTGAATGTTTTCGACCTCACGCCACACCTTCAACAGGCGCTCCAGATTGGAGCGGCTGCCCGTGTAGCCGCGGTTCTTGATGTCGTAAAACAGATGGCGCCCAATGCGGTTTCCATTCCTCCAGCATTCAGCCAGAAATGTTTCAAAATACAGTGGCGATGTCGGATTCAATGTCGCTCGGTTTCTGTCTCGAGGCGCATTGGAAGTAAGCCAATTCGCGATGCTGCGGCGCTCGTATCCGGTCCGCCTTGCAATCTCGCTGTAGGTGAGGCCCTGCTGCCGCAAAGCTTGAAACGTGTCGAATATTTCCTGACGAGATTGCCTGTGCGCCAAGCGGGCACGGCGCTGCTGTGACCTGGCGCTGGCGATAGCATCTTCAGAGAGAATGGGTCTAACATTGGCGTGACCGTACACGCTCATCTGTTCCTTGATCGCCTCCCTGAGATTTTGGACCAGATGAAAACGGTCAGCCACCTGGAGGGCCTGCGGGGCGCCCTCTCGGGCTGCCTGAGCATACAAACCACAGCGATCTCGGCTCACGACCTCGATCGTCGGACGTTCTTGCAACCAAGATTTTGCGCTCTCGACGCTGCGGTCCTCCAAAACATCGACGACCGAATGACGCTCAAGATCGACCATGATCGTCCCGTACCGCGAGGAATGCCGCCAGCTCCAATCATCGATGCCCACAACCCGAATAGTGTCTTTTTGCGTGGACGCCGGATTATCGCGCTTCAATTGCCGCAAGATCGTGTCGTCGCTGACCGGCATGCCAAGCCGATGCAGCAAGTGCTCACCTGGGCGACCGCCCATCCTGTGGCCAATCAAGCCCACAATCTCAGCCATCCGTTCAGTTCGTCGCATGTAGGGTGAAGCAATCTCAGGCAACCTGTCGGTGAAGGTTCGTCGCCCGCATTTCCGGTGTCTGCACTGCCACCGGTTCAGTGCGAGCTCGATTTTCACAACTTGACCTTGAACAGGCAAGTCCTGGAGGCGGCGGTTGTGCCAGCCGTGGCGATGCCGGCTTTGCGTTCCACAATCCGGGCAGATACCGACAGGTTTCGCAGCGGCAGAAACAACCCAGTTTTCTTCATCTTGAACGGTAATACCCAGAACCTTGACCCCTGGGCCGGGTGACCATTTCAATTGCGCTCGCATCCCCGCAGATAGCAGTCGAGGCGCTAACACTCTGTTAACCACAGAAATTGAGGAAGAACCCGGTTAAATGCAAAACGACACCAGTCTCCGATGGAGGCGTCCGGTTCGTACCGGACATCGGTCGCCGATCCCCTTCGGGCACAAACATCGCGTTCGTATTCATCCCGCCCCACGACGCCTGGCGCGACGTCGATCTGGGCCGCGGCCGAGCGCTGCACCGGTTTGCTCATGGCTGACCTCGAAAGTTCATGACGGATGCCCTGACGTATTGCGGGATGTTGAGGTAGGCTACCCAAGCTTCTCTACCTTTGTGGCCGCGCAACTTCACCTCGCTCGTCAGCGGATTTTCCGCCGGGTTGCCACAGTCGGGAACAATATGGATCGCGTGAACAATCTTGTTGCAGGCTTCCCGGAAGCTGAGCTTTTGCGAGCCTTTGTCGCCGAGCACATCCGGTTCCAGATCTCCGCATGCGACATCGGCAATTTTGCGTGCTTCGGCCGAGGATCCCGACCGCACGGCGTCCATATGCTCCAGCTGAATGCGGTTGGCGATCGCCGTGCCGATCAGCAGATGGATGATTTCATCCGCGAACAAGTCGTTCCGCATCAGCCGGAGAGGATCCTCCCGATCGTCGCCGGTCAGGTCGAAAATCCGCTCGTCGCCGGCGAACACCAGAAACAGCCGGTAGACGTCTCTCAATGCGGTCGCGGCGTTCAGTTCGAAATTGTTGCGGCCGCTCGGAACCATGCACTCTCCTATCTATGATTGGGATTACGGATCTTCATTTTGGGAGTCGGGTGGCATTGCGTTTACGCAATTTCGCCCGTTCCCCGGCAATTTTCTCAAGCTCCGGGCCGGTCATTGTTTGAAAAGAGTGATCCACAATAACCCACTCGTCCCACGGTGCCGGCTCATGGGCCGTGATCGTATGCCCGGGCAAAAGTTCGCTGACCGCGTTTCGAACGTCTTTCGCGTCGGGATCTTGTATCCAGTGCCGTCCAACAGCTTTAAGGTCATCTACGGCAGCCTCTATCATCGCCGCTCGTTCCTCTTCGGTCATTCGTCGTCTCCATATCTATGATAAAGGACATTATCACATATAATCAGGGCCTTGGTGTCAATCGGTCTACAGGTCTTCGGTTCGTATCCCTTCAAGGCGAAAGGATCGGAGATATCCGGACTGAGCGGCATGTTGCCAGCTTCCAGTCGTCTCAAGCGGATGGAGAGTAAAGCAGTCGACATCGATGATAATTCAGCCTCGAAACGCAATGCACGCCGGGGCGGCTTGGTAACAGTTGAATAAGGTATTGCCGTGGTAGAATTTGCGAGATATGCGCTCGGCGAGCATTGGGTCGGGCGGGTCGTGGATTTGTTGACCTCGCAACTTGGTTCGTCGTTATAGAGCTTCCAACCGCCCCCCTGTTTCGCCTACGTGCACATTTTCATCGTGCACAGAACATACTGAAGGTGATTGCCGCCTTCCTATTCACGGCGGTCTTGATCTGGGCCGTCTGGCAAAAGACGGACTCTTCTCCACCGTTTGTGGTCAAAACCCTGTGCAAGGCCATCGTCGGCGTGAAGGTCGAGAGCGCCAGTGGACAGCGCGTCCTGCCGGGCATCACTGATATCCCCGAAACGCGAGCATGGCGCAACGGTTGCGCAGACTATCTCTCGCAGCCTGAGTAGCATCAGAGCTCCACCCTCGCGCCGCATGCAGCTCAGCCTACACCTGGCCCCTCAACCGTAGCTTGAGGAAAAGATCGGCCCTCGGTATGCTGCTCCGGTAAGGAATGTGGGGTTAAGGCATGCGAATCGAATACCTTCAAATATCAAATGTCCTGAGCTTTCCCTATCGCGCCGATATGGGCCAGGCCGATAAAATAGAATTTGACGATGGTCTAAATATTATTATCGGCGAGAATGGCTCCGGAAAATCGACAGCCCTCGAAATTGTCAACTTCCTCTTCCGAAGGGTCATATATCGTCAGTTCAGCTTCAATCGTGAGCTGTTCGGACGCCGCTCAACCCTTGCACCAGATAATCGGCGGCAGATTCTGCAGCCCGCCAATCACACCAACATCAACGGTTTTCGGCTGGACGCAAACTGGGATACCGAAGATCAAGAGCAGCGCATTCGCATAGCAGTGCGACTCGACGACATCGACCGGCAGAACATTGCTCATATCAGGGCTTACTTTGATGAGCTTACCCAAACGCTTGGATCATACTCTACTTATAATTTCAACGCCCATGGCGAAGAGCGCGATACGTACGTTATTGATGCCATTTTGAACCGTGCTGCGAATAACTTTTCGGTTCAGCTACAGGGTGGAGAACATGATTTTGGCTTCACATATCTAACCGACTATCACCTCTTCAGAGAAGCCATTTCACTTCACAATGCACTTACGCGCGGGGAGCCGATCCCACCGCTCTATGAGAGCTTCACGCTTATCGGTAGCTATCGCAACTACCACGCGTTTCAGCCCTCAATCTCCCTCAGCAGCGCGCCGGCGTCGCAGCAAATTCAGGACATACGGAATCAAGATTTTAATCGTAGCCTCAACGCCACCGACAGCAATGAACCGCCAGTGTTCGCGCTCGTGCGGCTGCAGGTTGCTGAGCGCCATTTCAACCTCATTTCAGAGGCAAAAGACCTTGCGCAGTGTGAGCAAGAAGCGAATGATCTTCCTTTTGTGAGGTCGGTCAATGAGCGACTGCGCGTGGTAAATCTGCGCTGTCAAATAAAGCTTCTGGACCAGCGGACATGGCAATACAGCTTTGAATTCTACGACACCCGTCGCAACAAGCCAATCGGCGACATTAACAGCCTGAGCGCGGGTCAAAAAGCGATTATCCACCTGGTGCTCGAGGCGTATGGGAGGGGTGAGCTGAAGGGTGGCGTCGTCATCATTGATGAACCGGAAATCCATTTGCATTATCAATTTCAGCACGAGTATCTGCAGGTACTGCGAGAGCTGAACCGAACGCAGAACTGCCAATATATTCTCGTTACTCACTCGGAATCGCTCATCAATTCGAGCACCATAAGTTCTGTGCGCCGGTTTGCGCTTAATGCAAACGGTCACACGTCAATCTTCTCGCCATCACTTTCCGCAGATGAAAAAAGCCTCATACGCATTCTTGACAACTCCCGGTCCACTTATGCTTTTTTCTCGAAAAAAGTTCTTCTGGTGGAGGGCGACACCGACCGCTATTTCTTCAGGGCGCTGCTCCAGGAGAGGCACCGTCTGCTCGAACAAGAAATTGCGGTTCTCCATGTCGGCGGAAAGAGAGAGCTGCCGAAGTGGGGCAGTCTGTTTTCAAGCTTCGGCCTCCGCGTTTACGCAATCTCAGACTTCGATTATATCGTGAATTTGCATTATCCCGCCGACAACGGTGTTCTCCTACGAACGGCTGAACAAATCGCCGCATTCAAACAGTCACACTTAGATTGGGAAGGTCATATAGACGCGTCGGCGGCAGACGGCATGTTCGTCCTTCGCGAAGGCGACCTCGAAACATACCTTGGTATTGGGAAAGATCTTAGTCATGTGATCGAATTCTGCCAAAATGGTCTTGAGTTATTTCTGGCAGACGATACTTCCAGCAAGAGCCGCGAAATACGGTCTATCATCGATGCAGTCGCTGAATAATGGAATGACGCCGAGACGCGACAAGGAAGTAAGGGGCGACGTCAACTTCGCCCTACCAAGCCCGAAAGCTGAAATGCGCTTACGGCCCCATGTCATCCGTCCGACGCTTGCGTATCCGAGGTCCGCTTTGAGGCGCAACGCTGCAGTTTACAGACTTAAGCGTGGACGTCGCTTTAGGGGCGGACAGAACCGTGCTCCCACGAACCCGCTACGGCTTGTTGCTGTGATGTTCACGGTTTGGGCTTTCAAGATCGCATAATGTATCGGGCCTTTATCAACCAAAGACAGCGACTGCTGATTTGACGATGATGCCACCATACTGGCTTCTGCGCATTTGACGGCCGGTAGCAGCGCGAAAGATCTGCAGCAGTTGCAGCGCCGGCGGTACCCGTGACCACATTGTTTTCATGCGTTCCACGCCATTTCGGCTTTTCCGCACAGCCTGGCCAGTCACAATGCGCTGTGACCAGCGGAAACCGATCTCGTGGAAATACAGGTCGGCGTGCTGCGGGCTGATATGATGAAAGACGCCCGCAATTGTGCGACGAACGCGGGAATTGAAACCTTCGACCGAATTGACATGAACGGCGTCACGAACGTATTCGCGGCTGGAATGCTTCACAGTGTCATGCCTGGCATAGTTCTCGCCAAGGGCTATGAACGCTGTCGCCTCATCGCTCATCAAGTAGGCGTCGGGATCGATCTGCGCTTCGGCGGCGCGCGCCGCTGCACGTAGCGACAGACCAGTCACCACCGCAGCACGCGCGTCACCGGCCGGAGTGCCGGGTGTGACGTCATCTGGTCGCTGCACGATCACCATGACAGGCGTCTTCTGGGTATTCGGTAGACCTTTTCGGCCTCGTCCAGGCGGTGGATCGTCCGGATTTATTCTCGGTCGCCCACCGAGATGAAAATGGTCGATCTCCACCGTGCCATCAAGCATGCGCTCGCGCGCCGCCATGAGACGCAGCGCGTGTCCCATCCGCCAGGCCGTGGGTTGGCTTACCCCCAGAGCCTCGGCCAGACGCACCGAGGACAAACCTTTATCCGACTGCAGAATAGTGGAATGCAGCGGCGTGTGTGTCGTCACCGTAAACTGGAACCGACACTCGCCGCTGGAGCATTGATAGAGACCCGGACGCGCACGCCGCTTGCCCATATCGCGCCCGGCGATCGCGATCGAGCGCTTGTAACCACAGGCGGGGCAAACTCTTCCGGCCGGCCACACCATGCTTTCTAGCAATCGCCGACACTGCTCCTCATCGCGAAAGGCCACGATCATATCTTCCGCGGTCCGAATGTTGGTAAGCGCTGCAAGCATCGTTTCCGACATTCTCATCTCCTTCGGATCATCCCCGAAGAATCGCACGGCAATCCCTAGACAGCAAGGTTGTTGCTGTCTTTTGTTGATAAAGGCCCAGATCGCATAATGTATCGAGTGGAATGGCCGGCCCGATGTAAGTTTAACCGGTCGATAAGTTTAAGCAGCGGTTGTTCCAACCTTGGTTGTTGCCGCAAAAGCCGCAGCTGATGTGGCGCTACAGGTTTGCTATGTGGTTGTTCAGTCGTCATTGACTGAAACGGTTTGCTGGCAGCCCGTAGGTGCCCGGCCGCAGCGCGAAGACCGCACCCTCATGTGGGTTGCGAGCAAGATGCTCGTCGCTCATCGTGAAGCGCGCCGACGTGACAAACAGGGTTTCAAATTGGGGGCCGCCAAACGCGCAGCTCGTCGGCCATGAACATGGCAGGTCGACAACGCGATCTATCCTACCATCGGGCGAAAATCGGACCACACAGCCGCCGCCTGCGACGCGGCAGTTCCAAATGAAGCCTTCAGCATCCATACAGGAGCCGTCCGGAAGACCCCGATCGAAGCCCGAAAGGATCGATCGCCTGTCGTGAAGCGCCCAGGAATTGGCATCGAGCGCATAGCTGTAGATCACATTGTCTTCCGTGTCTGCCGTGATGAGCCGGCCATTGTCGGTCCATATTAGCGTGTTTGTAATTCCGAACCGATCATCCGAAACCGAATGCAATGCCCCGTGCGAATACCGGTAGAGTCTCCCGGCTTTTGCAGTTGTCGCCTGGGGCGTGTCATCGGCTGCGATATTGTCCTGCATCGTGCCAATCCAGAAAGCCCCGTCTGGTCCGACGATGCCTTCATTCAGTCGATTGCCCGGAAACTCTGGTTCGATCTCGGTCACGACATGAAGCCCACCTCCAAATTCCCATAACGCGATTGATTTCCGCAATCCGACGATCGCGCCGCCGTCGTTGCGAAGACCGATTGAGGTGATCAGGTCGGGGAAACTCCACTTTTCATGCTTGCCCGACCTGGGGCAGAGCCGATGGATCGATTTTCCGACGATGTCGACCCAGCAAAGCTTGTTTTGCCGCTCATCCCATACGGCACTCTCTCCAACGACGTTTTCCGCCGCGAATGCCACGTCAACTTCGATTTTCATAAGCCCTCCGAGCTGTTCTCAAATTGGTTCTTGACACACAGCTTGTCCATAAACTATGACTCGGTTCAATTCAACCTGTCCGACAGGTTTTATCAAACTGGGAGACGAAAATGAGTTTAACTCCAGTCGACGAAGAACAGTTTGCAGGAGGCAATCTCGTCAGCACCGCGATCGGCGCTATCACCCAGCACATTCGGGAGAACGAACTTGGTCCGGGCGATCGACTGCCGAGCGAGGCCACCCTGTCTAAGGAACTCAGCGTGTCCCGCTCGGTGGTGCGTGAGGCTTTCAGGTCGCTTGCGACCATGCGGCTGATTGATCTCAATGTCGGGAAGCGTGCCACGGTGGCTCAACTCGACCACGGCGCAATGTCCTTGATGATCGAGCATGGCGTGCATACGGCCCAGATCAACATCAACCAGGTCTATGATGTACGCCGAACCATAGAAATGCGGACATCGACGCTGGCTGCGCTTCGTCGAAGCGACGCGGAAGCCCACACCATCCTTGCCCATGCAAGAGCGATGGAGACAAATTTCGCGGATGCGGACAAGGTTATGGAGAGTGATCTCGCCTTTCACCTGGAGATTGCTCGCGCCTCCAAGAACCCGATCTTCTCGATCATTGTCGGCGCATTCCAGGGGGTCTCCCGCCAGACCTGGCCGATCGGGTGGCGCAGCCGCGCGTCCGACGCCGACCGGCACGCCATGAACCAGATACATATCGACTTGGCCGGAGCAATTCTGGCTGGCGACCCCCAAGCCGCCAGCCAGCTCATGGCCCGCCATTTCGACGAAAGCGCAAAAGCACTGCTCGCGGCTGGAATCGCATAGGGGAAAACCTGATGAAAATTACGAGACTTGAGACGGTCCGCATCGCGGAACGGCCGAACCTGCTTTGGCTGCTGGTCCATACCGACGAGGGGTTGACGGGGCTCGGAGAAACCTTCTTCGGCGCAGAAACCGTCGAGACCTACATCCACGAGTACGTCGCCCCTCGTGTCATCGGGCGAAACCCGCTGCAGATCGATCTTCTCGCATCTGATCTGGTCGGTTATCTCGGGTTTCGCTCTTCCGGCGCCGAGGTGCGTGGAAATTCGGCATTCGACATTGCGCTCTGGGATATCTTCGGAAAGGCGACGGGCCAGCCGATAGCACAGTTGCTCGGCGGCTTCAGCCGCAATGAAATCCGCACCTACAACACCTGTGCGGGCACGGAGTACATCAAGAAAGCAACCGGTCAGACGACCGCAAACTACGATCTGTCGTCCGCCGGCGCCCGCAACTACGACGACCTCAACGGCTTCCTGCATCGCGCCGACGAACTGGCACTGTCCCTCTTGGAAGAGGGCATTACGGCGATGAAGATTTGGCCGTTTGATATCGCGGCGGAAAAGTCGCGTGGTCAGTATATTTCGATGCCCGACCTGAAATCGGCGCTGGTGCCGTTCCAGAAGATCCGCGACGCCGTTGGCGATCGCATGGACATCATGGTGGAGTTCCACTCGATGTGGCAGCTCTTGCCGGCAATGCAGATTGCCAAGGCGCTCGCACCGTACCAGACGTTCTGGCACGAGGATCCCATCAAGATGGACAGCCTCTCCAGCCTCAAGCGTTATGCAGCCGTCTCGCCTGCGCCGATCTCTGCATCGGAAACATTGGGTTCGAGGTGGGCTTTCCGAGACCTCCTGGAGACCGACGCTGCTGGCGTGGTCATGCTGGATATCAGCTGGTGTGGCGGCTTGTCGGAGGCGCGCAAGATCGCGGCGATGGCGGAAGCGTGGCATCTCCCCGTGGCACCGCATGACTGCACCGGGCCGGTCGTTCTTTGCGCATCGACGCATCTGTCGCTCAACGCACCCAACGCGTTGGTCCAGGAGAGCGTGCGGGCCTTCTACAAGACTTGGTATCGCGACCTCGTTACGGCGCTTCCGGAAGTTCGAAACGGGATGATCACGGTTCCGCCAGGGGCCGGTCTCGGCATGGAGCTTAATCCCGAGCTCGAAAAGGCATTTACGGTGTCCCGTCGAACTTCGAGCGGGGGCTAAGACCGGGTTCTTTCGCAATTTTGCAGCTTAAGGAGGAGCAAGCATGCGAACAGTATTGATTGGGAGTGCATTGGGGTTGGCGCTTTTTGGTTCGACCGCGCTCGGCGCGTCGGCAGAACCGTTGAAGATCGTCTTCACGCATCACTCGTCGGCTTCAAACACATTCTGGCAAGCGGTCAAAAAAGGTTACGATGACGCATGCGAGAAGATCGGCGCAAATTGCCAGATGGTGTTTACCCAGACCGAGGGTTCGGTTGAGCAGCAACTCTCCAATATGGAAGCTGCGTTGGCGAGCAAGCCTGACGCCCTTCTGACCTCCATCGTCGATGACAAGGCGTTTGACGACGTCATCGCTCGGGCCGCCAAGGACGGCGTGGAGGTCATCGGCGTCAACGTCGACGACAGCGAGGGGGCGAAAGGAAACGCGCGGGTTGCTTTCGTCGGACAGGGTTTCCGGCGCGCCGGATACTCCCTTGGGAAGGCCATGTCCGAGAATTTTCCGAAGGAGGGACCGATCAAAGTGTTGGTCGGAATTTCCGCGCCCGGCCAGAACTGGTCGGAGGCACGCGGGCAGGGCGTCATGGATTTCCTTACGGAACTCAAGGCCGCGAACCCCGGTCGAGAAGTGTCCTGGGAACGGATCGACAGTGGCACGGACCTTGCCGTGACATCAGATCGTGTCGGCGCCTATCTCAATGCGCACCCCAACACCACCGCCTATTTCGATACCGGATTCTGGCATGCCGCAGTGGCAAGAGTTCTGAAGGATCGTGGGGTCGCGCCGGGTCAGGTGCTTCTGGGTGGCTTCGATCTGGTGCCCGAAGTCGTCCAGCAAATGCAGACGGGCTATGTTCAGGTCCAGGTCGATCAGCAGCCATACATGCAAGGCTTCATGCCTGTAATGCAGGTCTATCTCGCCAAGAATTTTGGCCTCGCCCCGGCTGACATCGATACGGGGCAAGGGATCGTCCGCCCGGCTGATGCCGACAACATCATGGACCTTTCAGCACAGGGCCTGCGGTAGACGCGTTTCTGCGAAAATCGGAGGGTTTTCGCAGAAAGAGCCTGTTGATGGAAGCATGTGCTTTGCGCGTCGAACACGGCGCGCAAAGCAATGAATTTGGCCGGCAGGCCCGCGAGATGGGCTGCCCTGCCGCACGGGAGCATGCGATGAAAAGAATGCTGAAAATCTACATGGAGAAGCCGGAACTCGCGGCGCTCCTTCTCCTCTTTCTGCTCGTAGTTCTCTTCCAGATCCGGTCTGGAGGCGTCTTCTTGAGCTTTGAAAACCTGCGAGGCTTCTTTGGGATCCTCCCGGAGATGGCGCTGGTTGCCATCGGTGTCACTATTTTGATGATCTGCGGAGAATTCGATCTTTCTGTCGGCGCCGTTTTCGCGCTGATGCCGATGACGATGGCTGTCTTGATGGCCAGTGGGATCTCGTTCCCGATGGCACTAGTCGCGGGCCTTCTCGTTTGTGTAGCGATAGGACTGCTCAACGGCTATTTGACCATCCGTTTTGCGATCCCAAGCTTTATTACCACGCTTGGCATGATGTTTGTGGCCAGATCGCTTACGGTCGTCATCTCGGGGGGCTTTCCGCCGCTCTTGCCGGCCGATCTTCCCACGTGGCTCTTCACCAGTTTTGTTGGGCCGGGCCAATTGTTTCGTATGTCGTTCATCTGGTTCCTGGTCATTGCCGTTCTGGTGTCGCTGCTCCTTAGCCGGACAAATTTCGGCAACTGGATCAGAGCGACCGGCGGTTTCCTACCGGCAGCCGATGCCCTTGGGATCCCGACTGCGCGCGTCAAAATAGCTTGCTTCATTCTTTGCTCGGTGCTGAGCGGCTTTGCCGGGCTCATTCAGGTGCTTCGCCTCGGGTCGCCACTGCCTTCGATCGGCGAGGGCATGGAACTCCAAGCGGTTGCCGCGGCTGTCATTGGTGGTACCGCGCTCAATGGTGGTGTTGGGGCCGTCTTCGGCGGCATCATTGGCGTCATTCTCATTCGCGTGATCGACAACGGTCTCATCCTCAGTCAGGTCGACGCCAATTGGTTCAAATTTGCGATCGGCTCGCTGACGATCTTCGCGGTCGTCGCCAACTCCTGGCTTCGCAAGCGGGCAAAATCGATCAAGGTGGAGGTCTGAGCCATGAACGGTCCTATCGTATCCGTCCGGAACCTGCACAAATGGTACTCAGGCGTTCATGCTCTGAGAGGCGTCTCAGTCGAATTCGCACGCAATGAGGCCGTTGGACTGATCGGCGACAACGGCGCCGGCAAGTCCACACTCATCAACATCCTTTCCGGCGTCCAGAAACAGGACGAGGGCAGTATCTTCGTCGAGGGAAAAGAGGCTGCGATATCGAGCCCGCGCGACTCCATGCGGCTCGGGATCGAGACCATCTATCAGTACAACTCCATGGTCCCGACCATGTCTATCGCGCGCAACCTGTTTATTGGTCGCGAGCCGGTGAAATATTCGCTCTTCGGCCTCGGGGTTCTGGATTTGCGCAAGATGCGCGAGGAAAGCGTCCAGGCCATCGCAGACGTCGATCTTCATCTGCGCTCACCTGACGCCTTGGTCGGCGAACTCTCAGGCGGGCAACGACAGGGGGTCGCGATCGCCCGTGCCATGCATTTCAAGTCGAAGGTGATGATCCTCGACGAACCGACGAACCACTTGTCGGTCAAGGAAACGAACAAGGTCATCGGTTTCGTTCGTTCGTTGAAGGAACAGAATGTTACCGGCATCTTCATCAGTCATAACATGCATCACGTCTTCGAATCCTGTGACCGGGTGGTCGCCATGGCGCGTGGGCAGATTGTGCTCGACAAGCGTGTCAGCGAGACGTCGATCGACGAAGTCCAGTCCGTACTTTGAGGGGAACGCAGATGAAACCACTTCAGGGAAAAGTGGCGCTTGTCACGGGCGGCCTTGGCACACTCGGTCGAGCGCAGGTCCGCAAGCTCACAGCGGAAGGCGCCACTGTCATCGTGCTCGACCGTCCTGGCCTCCAGGTAGATCTGACGGAAAATCTCGGCGAAAACGCGCGCTTTCTCGGATGCGATCTGAACGACCTCGCGAAAACCGAGGATCTCATCCGGTTGGAGGCCGAAGCCTCAGGCGGCATCGACATTCTGATCAACAATGCCGCCCTCATAATCAATAAGCCGTTCCAGGAGTTCAGCTTGGCGGAGTACGAGGACCAGATCCGCGTCAACTCGTCGGCTGCGTTTGCAGCCGTTCGAGCCTGTGCCGACCTAATGAAACGCAAAGGCCGCGGCAAGATCCTCAACTTTGCTTCCATTACGCTCAATGGCCAATGGGACGGCTATGTGCCCTATGTCGCATCGAAGGGCGCAATGATCGGGCTGACGAAATCGTTGGCCCGCGAACTTGGACCGTTCGGGATCAACGTCAACGCGATTTCACCGGGAGCGGTGGTTTCTGAAGCAGAGAACCGGGTATTTGCCGACCGGCTTCAGGAATACAACGACTGGGTCCTCGAGCGGCAATGCCTCAAAACACGTGTTAAGCCTGAGGACGTCGCGGAGCTCGTCTATTTCCTTGTCTCACCGGCTTCGGACATGATTACCGGACAGAACTTCGCCATCGACGGCGGTTGGTAGATGATTGTCGAGCGGATCAATGTCGAAAACAGCAAGGCGCACTTGCAGCTAATCCCGACACTTGGCGGTGGTATCGCACATCTTGATGTACGGCATCCGTCCGGCGCATGGCTTCCTGTGTTCAGGCCGTGGAATGGCCGAATGGAAGATGGTCCGTTCGAACTGGGGTGTAATGTGCTTGTTCCATTCTCGAACCGCATCTCACGAGGCGGTTTCGAATATGAAGGTGTGTTTCATCCCATTCCAGCCAACCTTGTCGGCGAGCCATTCCCCATTCACGGGGACGGCTTCCAGCGGCGCTGGCGATTGCTTGCTCGCAGCTGCGAAACCGTCGAACTCGAATGCGATGGGGAGATCGGTCCATTTCGCTATCGGGCAAGGCAGGTCTTCACTCTTGGGCCCGAAAAGCTGGAAATAAAGCTCACGGTTCAAAACTTGTCAGGCCAACCACTACCCTTCGGCATCGGGTTCCATCCCTGGTTTCCGCGAAATGCGGGCACTCGGCTGCAATTTCGCGCCACGGAGGTATGGCTGGAGGACAGGGAACACTTGCCGACAGGTCGGCGAAAGCTTTGCGAAGTCCCAGATTGGAATTTCGACCAAGGGCGGGTGTTACCTGACCAGTGGATCAACAACGCCTTCGGCGGGTGGGCTGGAGAGGCGGTCATCATGCAAGGAGAGGGAGCGGTCTCCGTTAGGATCTCGGCCTCCGACAATCTTGCTTATGCGCTGATCTATTCGCCGGACGCCAAGGCGGACTTCTTTTGTTTTGAGCCGGTTTCCCACCCAGTAGACGCACATAACCTCGTGGGCCGGCCAGGCCTGAAGATACTTGAAGACGGCCAGGAGCTGACTGGTTCAATGAGTTTGGAATGGGAAGAGACAAATGGAACTCGATAGGAGCGGCGCCTTCGTCGGTCGTGTGTGGTTGTCGGAGGAGAAGGGGCCGGTCCTGGTGACAGTCAGGGCCGGCGTGGTGTTCGACATCACGACAAAAGAAGCGCCAACGATGCGTGATCTCTTGGAGATGGATGATCCTGTCGGGTTCGCCCGGGCACGAGAGGGAAGGGCGATCTGCGAGCTGGCCGAGGTTCTCGGGGCAGCTCCGAGGGTCTCCGAGGCGCCCCGGCTACTCGCGCCATGTGATCTTCAGGCAATCAAAGCCTGCGGCGTGACATTCGCCCGCTCGATGCTCGAACGGGTGATCGAGGAGCGGGCCGCAGGAAACCCCGACCTCGCCTCCAAAATCCGCGAACGCGTGACGGTGCTTGTCGGGGACAGTCTGCGCAACCTCAAGGCTGGTTCGCCGGAAGCGGCCAAGGTCAAGGAGGCCTTGATCGAAGAGGGCGTCTGGTCGCAGTACCTCGAAGTCGGAATCGGTCCTGACGCCGAAGTCTTCACCAAAGGGCAGATTATGTCGGCAGTTGGGTATGGTGATGAGGTAGGGCTGCACCCGATATCGAGGTGGAACAACCCGGAACCTGAGGTCGTCCTCGCCGTGGATAGCAAGGGCTGGGTAAAGGGAGCGACGCTCGGCAACGATGTGAACTTGCGCGACGTTGAAGGGCGTTCGGCGCTTTTGCTTGGTAAAGCCAAGGACAATAATGCCTCCTGCGCGCTCGGGCCGTTCATTCGGCTGTTTGATGAGAGCTATTCGATCGACGATGTGCGCAATGCCGACCTCGATCTGCGGATAGAAGGCGAGGATGGCTATGTGCTGATGGGCAGGAGCTCGATGAAAGAGATCAGTCGCGATCCACTCGATCTGGTACGTCAGACCATCGGCGCCCATCACCAATACCCCGATGGCTTCATGTTGTTCATGGGCACGCTGTTTGCTCCCGTCGAAGATCGGGACGTCCCGGGCCAGGGCTTTACTCACAAGCTCGGTGATGTCGTGACAATC
This sequence comes from Ensifer sp. 22460, assembly GCF_052044935.1. Classification (NCBI taxonomy): domain Bacteria; kingdom Pseudomonadati; phylum Pseudomonadota; class Alphaproteobacteria; order Hyphomicrobiales; family Rhizobiaceae; genus Ensifer; species Ensifer sp. 22460. The sequence goes on along the minus strand of NZ_JBQENZ010000013.1, from coordinate 92,973 downwards.
TCAAATGCCCAGCTGGGATCACTGGTCAACACGGTGCGATTGTCGACCGAGTGCAGTCCCTGGACTTTTGGTGCATCGCACTTGATGCGCAATCTTGCGGCGCGTCAGTTGATCTGAATGGAACCGACCATGACATTGCATCAGAACCTGATTGCCGGCGAATGGGTCGGCGGTGACGGGGTTGCCAACATCAACCCGTCGAACACCAATGACGTGGTGGGCGAATATGCCCGTGCGTCTGCTGACGACGTCAGCGCCGCGATCGCCGCTGCCAAGGCGGCATTTCCGGCCTGGTCGCGCTCCGGCATCCTCGAGCGCCACGCGATCCTGAGGAAGACCGCCGACGAGATCTTCGCGCGCAAGGACGAGCTCGGCAGGCTGCTGTCGCGCGAGGAAGGCAAGACGCTTGCCGAAGGCATCGGCGAGACCGTGCGCGCCGGCCAGATCTTCGACTTCTTCGCTGGCGAGTGCCTGCGGTTGGCCGGCGAGGTGCTGCCCTCGGCGCGGCCCAATATCGGCGTCGAGATCACCCGCGAGCCGGTCGGCGTCGTCGGCATCATCACGCCCTGGAACTTCCCGATCGCCATTCCCACCTGGAAGATCGCGCCGGCGCTTTGTTACGGCAACACCGTCGTCTTCAAGCCGGCCGAGCTGGTGCCCGGCAGTTCCTGGGCGATCGTCGACATCCTCCATCGTGCCGGCCTGCCAAAGGGTGTGTTGAACCTCGTCATGGGCAAGGGCTCGGTCGTCGGCCAGGCGATGCTCGATAGCCCCGATGTGCACGCCATCACCTTCACCGGCTCGACCGGCACCGGCAAACGCGTGGCGCTCGCCTCGGTCGAGCACAATCGCAAATACCAGCTGGAGATGGGCGGCAAGAACCCCTTCGTCGTGCTTGACGATGCCGATCTGTCCGTGGCGGTCGAGGCGGCCGTCAACTCCGCCTTTTTCTCCACCGGCCAGCGCTGCACCGCGTCGTCGCGCATCATCGTCACCGAGGGCATCCACGATCGCTTCGTGGCCGCAATGGGCGAACGGATGAAGGGGCTTGTTGTCGACGACGCCTTGAAGGCCGGCACCCAGATCGGCCCGGTGGTCGATGAGAGCCAGCTCAACCAGGACACCGACTATATCGCCATCGGCCGCCAGGAAGGCGCGAAGCTTGCCTTCGGCGGCGAGCTTCTGAAGCGCGACACGCCCGGCTTCTACCTGCAGCCGGCGCTGTTTACCGAAGCGACGAACGCCATGCGCATCAGCCGGGAAGAGATCTTCGGCCCGGTCGCATCCGTCATCCGCGTCAAGGACTACGACGAGGCGCTGGCTGTCGCCAACGATACGCCCTTCGGCCTGTCGTCGGGCATCGCCACCACGAGCCTGAAGCATGCGACCCATTTCAAGCGCAATGCCGAGGCCGGCATGGTGATGGCCAACCTGCCGACGGCCGGCGTCGATTTCCACGTGCCGTTCGGCGGCCGCAAGGGCTCGTCCCACGGCGCGCGCGAGCAGGGGCGCTACGCCGCCGAGTTCTACACCACCGTCAAGACGGCTTACACGCTCGCCTAAGGGGTGATGTTTCGGGGAATTGAACCATTTGGACTTCCGCTTTCATTTTCCAGTCAAGGAAATGCGGGACCTACGGTTCGATTCCCTTCAAGGCGAAGGATAGGGGGAGCGTCTTAATTGGGGCCGGAGGCTGACACTGCACTGCGATGACACGCAACGCGAAAAAGCAGACATGTAAGCGCTCGGCGCCAAGGTCTCCTTCTCTCAAACCAGGATCTGATTGCGCTCCTGAAGCTTGGCCCGGAATGCGGTAGGCCGGAAAACTATCTCGACGAGCGCATTTGGGACATCGTGGTATCGTTGCCCAGATAGCTTGCGGCCTGGCGTGTGCGTTCGCCTTCCACACATCCGTCTTTCATGCCACGACCTCCACGCGCGCTCCGCACAACTGCACGTACTTGTGCCGCGTCAACCAAAGCGCGAATATCACCTTGAGGTAAGCGGTTTTCCTGCTACTTTGATTGTGTTGGGGGCGGAATGTTGGACACAGCAGAAAATAATGACGGCGCGACCGAGCCGGCAGTAAAGGTGAAGTCTGTCGCCGCCACTATCCTTGGCGAGTTTTTTGATGTCCTGCAGGCAGAGGAAGGCTTCGAGGAAGTGACCCCCCGGCTCCGCAAGGTCGTCCTCGAAGACGGCGTCTTAGCCGAGCCTTCGATCCGCGCCGCTCTGTTTCCTGACGCATCATGATCCGGATCGACAGGATTCATATCAAGGAATTCCGCGGCATTCGAGAGCTGACGCTCACCCTCAAGGGTCAGAACTTCGCGGCTTGTGGTCCAAACGGAACCGGCAAGAGCGGCATCGTGGATGCGATCGAATTCGCTCTCACGGGCAATATCTCGCGCCTAGCCGGCACTGGGACCGGCGGTCTGTCCGTCAAGGCTCACGGCCCCCACGTCGATAGCCGCAACAAGCCGGAGGCTGCATCGGTTACACTCGACGTCATCATCCCATCGCTGGGTAACAAGAAGGCGCAGATCAGCCGGTCCGTCAAAACGGTAAACGCGCCGCAGATCAAGCCCGCCGACAAGGACGTTATAGCCGCCTTCGAGAGCGTGAACCTCCATCCAGAATTCGTCCTCTCGCGCCGCGAGCTAATCCGGTACGTGCTTTCGGAGCCTGGAAACCGGTCAAAGGAAGTTCAATCGCTATTGCGTCTCGACGATATCGAGAAGTTGCGCGGCGTCCTGCAGAAGATCGCAAATTCCTGCTCCAGAGACCTGCCTGGCTTCGAACGGTCGGAGAATGACTCCGTCACCAATCTGCTCGCTGTCCTCGACACGCCACAGCTCTCCAAGAAATCCGTTCTGGATTCAGTCAATCCTCGTCGCGAAATCTTAGGTCTTGCACCGCTTACCGACGTGGACGCCGCTACATCACTCAAGGATGGCTTGACGACCGCCACGGCGACTGCACCTGGGCGCGTTCCCAAGGTTCAGGCGACAGTCGACCTCGCGACGCTACGGGAAGCGCTGCAGGCGCTCCAAACGGATCCCTTCAAACAAGCATGCGCTACGGCTGAGGCAAACGCGGCCGAGCTCGGCAAGGACGCGGATAGCATCGATGCTCTGTCTCGTGAATCCCTCCTGAAATCAGCCCTGGAGCTCTATGATGGTTCTGCTTGTCCGGTCTGCGATACCCCGTTCGAGCCGGACGCGTTCACTGGTCATCTGGCTGGAAAGCTCGCGCATCTTGAGGATGTGAGCAAACGACGCGCTGCGATCGAGGCGGAACTGAAGCCGATCCTCGATACGGTGCACGCCGCGGGCACGGCCTTGAACATCATGATCGAGCACGCCGGCTTGTTCTCACCGAAGATCGACGCCGGCGCGCTCGTTGAGTTCAGGCTTGCTCTTCGCGCGCGATATCAGCAGCTCCAGAAGCTCCTGCCGCTCAACGACACCCGTGCGATCCTAACCATAGCCCACAGCGTCCCGGACCTGGAGCCGTCGCTGGCCGCGCTGGCAACTGCGATTGGCGCAATTCCGGAGCCTACCAAGCAGGATGCGGCGCGCGACTTCCTTGTCCTCGCGCATGAACGACTGGATACCTATCGAAAAGCCCGGCAGAAACACGCGGCCGGCCGGGTTCGCGCAGATCGGGCAATGAAAGTCTCGGATACCTATGGCACCGTGACCACGGGCGCTCTCGAAAAAATCTACAAGGACGTCGAGACGGCGTTTGCGAGCTACTATAGCAAAATCAACGAGGACGATGAGAAGGCGTTTTCGGCGAAGCTGATCCCCTCCATCGGAAAGCTAGGCTTCGACGTGGACTTCTATGGTCGCGGCCATTTTCCGCCCGGCGCCTATCATAGTGAGGGTCATCAGGACGGGATGGGGCTTTGCCTCTATCTCGCGCTCATGAACCACCTGCTCTGCCAGAACTTCACGTTCGCCGTCCTCGACGACGTCCTGATGTCGGTCGACTCTGGACACCGACGTCAGGTCTGCACGCTCCTCAAGGAGATGTTCCCGAACACGCAGTTCATTTTCACGACCCACGACGAGATCTGGTTGCGGCATATGAAGTCGGAGGGTCTGATCAAAGGCCGCAACTTCGCGCACTTCAGGACCTGGACCGTGGATCTCGGACCGACCGAATGGGACGATCGCGACGTCTGGACCGAGTTGGAAGAGCATCTCGTCAAAAATGACGTACGAGCTGCGGCGGCGCTGCTGCGCCACTACCTCGAGCACTTCGCCAAAGAGGCTTGCGACCGTCTGCGTGCGAGCGTCGAATTTCGCGGTGACGCCCAATTCGCGCTGGGCGATCTTCTCCCCAACGCGACCAGCACGTTGGGTGACCTGCTGAAAAAGGCCAAGTTCGCGGCCAACTCCTGGAATCAGAAGGATGTTGTCGAGCGGATTAGCGCGATCGAGGCGGCTTACACCGAGGCGAAGGCCAAGACCGGCTACGACAACTGGCAGATCAATACGGCCGTTCATTTCAACGAGTGGGCCGACCTCCAGAAAGCGGATTTCACACCTGTGGTCTCAGCGTTTCGCGGGTTCACCAGTTCGTTTGGCTGTACCACCTGCGGCGAGATGTATTTCGTGGCTCCCGATCGCGGCAAGAAGGAAGCTTTGCGCTGCGGGTGCGGAACCTTGAACCTCAATCTCTTGCAGAAGGGCGGCTAACTACAGCCGCCCGCCGATTCGCGGACAAACCACGATATCTAGCCATTTCTCGCTCGCAGTTCGTTTGTCTTCACTCATGGTTCACTCGTCCGGTTCGTCGGCACGGAAATCCAACTCCGAAAAGTCGGCCGGCGTGTCGCAGTTGAGGCAATGGTACATCTGGGAGGCGTCCTGGAAGTGCATCCCGCAGAAGGGGCAGCACTTGATCAACGTCAGCCCTGCGAGCCTTGTTGCTGTGATGTTCACCCTTTGGGCCACAAAGATCGCATAATGTATCGAGTGGAATTGACGCCTCTCATGCCACCGCCTCGAGCGACCGAAACCCGCGACCTTAGCGCGCCAATCGCACTCCCGGACCGCCGTCCGGTCCGGGACCGCTCTCAAAGAAGATGACGCCTCGATCCTCGTAGACGCGTTTAATCGCCTCAACGGTCACAGGTTGGGGTCCTCTCGGCCCCGCCTCATCTTGCTCAACGCGGCTTACTGTATTCGCCGTGACCTTGGCCAGCTCAGCGACTTCCCGGACACCGAGCTTCAGAATAGCACGCGCAGCTCGAGCTTGGGCAGGATTCACGGAGACCTCGTATTTATTTCGATACACGGTATTGACAAATACCCAGACGCTATATAGATACACTGCATCGATATCTCCTTCAACGATTCCGCGTTGTTCGCTGGGCGTAATTCGTCCTGCGCGAACGCTTGCCCTGTTAGAATGTCGGAGCGTTAAGATGGAACTTCGCCAACTCTCGTTCTTCGTTGCGGTTGCCGAGGAGCTGCACTTCAACAGGGCAGCGGCGCGGATGTGCATCGCTCAGCCGGCGTTGAGTTCGCATATTCAGGCGCTGGAGAAGGAGCTGGGTGTACGACTGCTGGAGCGATCGACGCGCAGGGTCGAGCTGACGCGGGCAGGGGAGGTGTTCTATGACCGCGCAGTCCGGATCATTGGCGATGTCGGACTATCGGCCGAGGTGGCGCGCTCGGTCGCCGGCAAGGCAGCGCGGACGATCAAGATCGGAACCGTCTATCCGGCGACGACCGGCGTGTTGCCGGCGTTTCTGGCGCGCATCGGCCGGAAGTTTCCCGATGTCGCTTTGCATGTGAGGAGCGGCTCGACCAGCGACATCATACGCTCAATCGAAAACGGCCAGATCAATCTCGGCTTCATCCGTCCGGTCGAAAACATCGGCTCGTTGCGGTTCTTCTCGATCGCGCATGAGCGCTATCTGCTGGCCGTCGAAAAGACGAGTCCTCTAGCCCTTCGAAGCGAAATCGACATCGAGGAACTACGCTCGGAAAAGATCATCGCCTTTTCCCGTCAGAACCTTTCTTACTCGGAGCGCTATTTCTCCGAGATGTTCGAGACACACGGTCTGAACGGCAACATAGCCTATAGCTGTGATGACACGTTCTCGCTGGTGTCGCTCGTTTCCGCGGGGCTTGGCGTTGGCTTTGCACCGGAGTGGACGAAGGATCTGCCGAACCGCAACTTCGAGCTCCGGCCCGTGCGCGGTGTCGATCTCAAGATTGGTCTCGGCGTTGCTTGGAACAAAGAGGATCCAACGGCGTCTCGCGACGACATTATCGACATTGCCCGGTCGCTGGCGCGGCCGGGCAGGTGAGTTAAACGGCCGAGATTGCTCGTGTCGCATCAAGAGCGAAACTTGACGCCGGCGGCAGAAGTTCTGCCGCCGGCTACCCAGCCGCTCGGGAGGTGTAACGTTACCAGCGGCCAGATTGCGAGGTATGCTCATTCAGCCGAAAGGTGCCTTTGGAACCATTCCGCGCTCTTGGGGATCAACACGTCGTCGACGGTTTGGGTCGCAGTGGCCGCATTCCAATCGTGGTCGGAATCGATCTCGACCAGATCCTCGACCCCTTCGTGATAGTCGAGCAGACTTTGACCGGCGGCCGGCTGAGGCGTTACAATCGTCTCACGCTTTCCGACGATCACTCGGAGCGGACCTGGGTATTTGCCGATGGCTCCGACCGGCGTGACAGTAGGCAATTCCTTGAAGAAGGCCGCTTTCATTTTGGTCTCGCCGCCCCAGGAGAGTTTCGCCGTCACGATTGCGTCCGGCGATTGCGCGAGCGCGCTTTGAACAGTTTCGCGACCCATGATCGTGGCGTAGGTCGAAAGCGGGTTCGTCACGGGAGCCCATAGCACGACAGCGGAGGCCTCGGGTCGTTTCGCCGCCAAGTGGCTCCCTACAAGACCGCCCTGGCTGTAACCCAAAATGCCGATCTTACTGTTATCGACTGAGCTGAGAGCCTGCAGATAGTCGAACGCAAGAACAGCATCTTGGATCTGCCCGGACAACGTAGTCTCTTCCCACTTTCCGTCGCTTTCGCCGGAGCCGTGGAAATCGATGCGTAAGCTGGCAATGCCAACCTCGGCCAATCGCTCCGCGGTGTATGCAAACAAGCCGGTTTGAGAAGATGCCATCGGGAATTCGTCCTTCTGGCCAGTGAATCCGTGGAGCATCAAGACCACCGGTGGGTTTGCGGCACCATCGGGCAAATTGAGTACTCCGACTATTCCGCGTCCGCCGTTCTCGATGCGAACTTTGTTCTCCGCTGCAAGAGCGCAGGTCGCCGCAAGCGTGGCGGTGACCGATGCAACGATGGACAACCAATTCATTCCCACTGCTCCTCTCAGAGTGATGCATTGCTTCGTCGAGCATCAAACTGAACGCGTGGCGAGACTTCGACAATTTCGCACAAGACGGCTTGGTGACGCTGATAGACGCAATTCGCGCGCACAAAGATGCGCGCTTGCGACCACAGCAGTTTGCGTCAGCTTGCGCCACGTGTTTGCAGAGTGCGAAGTTGCTCTCCATTCCTTGATTGCTAGAAGATCGCCTGCCGCAGAGGCACTAGCTCGCCGAACACCCTCCATTGTCGAGCAACCTGGTTTTTTGTTTAACTGGAACCCCAAAATGATCGGCAGCAGTTCTCCCTACGCGCGCTTGTGAGATCGAGGCGAGTTCGCTGCGGTCTCTTCTTTTTTGCGGGTGGTATCGGCATCGGTGGCTGGGCCGCGAGCCTGCCGCTGCTTTCCGCCAAACTGAACATTGACAAGGGGGAACTCGGCGCTCTTTTGCTGTGCTTTGCTCTGGGCGCGATCGCAATGATGGTGGACATCGGGCGGGTCAGTGACCGGTTCGGCAGTAGCCATCTGCTTAGTCTCGGCGGCAGCGTAGTATTTGGCGTCTCGATCCTGACGGTCCCCTTGGTCGATGGGCTGCTCTACGTGGGTGCTCTTATCGTGGTTGCAGGCGCGGGTTTCGGGACGCTCGATGTTTCCATGAACATCGAGGCTTCAGAAATCGAGCGCGGATCGGGTCGCCACCTGATGTCGTCGTTTCATGCGATGTTCAGCATTGGCAACATCGTCGGTGCCTCCTTGGTTGGCGTAGTCGTATCCTTCGGTGGCCAGATCCACGAGTGTTTGGGAGGGGCTGGGCTCCTTGTCGTCATGACTGCGCTCATCTCTCGTCTCATCGGCCACGAGGCGAGCGGGAAAGTGATGCCGGCGGCCACAAACACAGGCCCCGCGGGAAAGCCGTCGCTCAGCAGACAACAAAGGGTACTGGTACTGACGTTTGGTGCCATCGGCTTTTTGGCCTTTCTTGCGGAGGGAGGCATTATCGACTGGTCCGCGGTATACATGGTGGGAACCTTGGGTGCCTCCGAAAGCGTCGGCGCGTATGCTTTTGCGGTGTTCTCGGCGTCAATGGCACTTGGCCGGTTGCTCGGGGATTTCGTCACGCAGCGGGTGGGGCACGTGAGCATCCTCAGAATTGGTGGGGTTGTCTGCGGATTGTCGATTCTTGCTATGCTCATCGCTCACAATGTAGTGGTTGGCATAGTGGCGCTGGCCATTTGCGGATTTGGTGTCGCCAACATGATACCGGCCGTGTTTGCATCCGCGGGGAAAATTGGCTCGCAGGCTACCGGACGGGCGATGTCGATTGTGACCACTCTTGGATACAGTGGTCTGCTCATTGGGCCTGCCTTGCTTGGATTTATTGCTCAGATTTCCAGCCTCACCATCAGTCTTGCGCTTGTGGCTCTTTCTTTTGGTGTCATCTCCGTAGGCACGGTCTACCTCAAGCGCTTGACTGCGGAGTTTCAGCCAGAGATGAAGGGCACGAAGCACTACGCCTGATGGGGCGTTTCAATGGCATGCCGCCGATGGAGTTTGGCACCAGCCTCCTCGAGCATCCGGCTCAGCAGCGCACCAATATGGGGCTAAAAGAGCGATCCTGGCACACTCTGGGCAACCTTTGCATGACGCGTGGCACTCTCCACCCTATCGTTTTTTGCCGGGTGCGCGGGGCGACGGCGCTCGAAATTAGGCTCCGGATAGGTGTGTTGGGGGTCAATCCAGGATCATTCGCTCCATCAGCGTCTTTAGGTCCCGCGCCACATTGTAGCTGTTGTCTTGATGCTGCCGATTGCAGAACAGTTCGCAGCTCCACCAGCCGCGATAGCCCGTTGCCTTCACGGCATCGACCCAACTTTGGAGGTCGAGAACTCCATTTCCCGTAGGCACGTCGCGTAGCACAGCTTCGTTTGGGAGCCCTCCAGTGTAGGGGAGGGAGTCGCAGACATGCACGCCATAAATGAGATCCTTATCCAGACGCGCAATGCGCTCTGGCGTGTCTCCGGAGGTGTACGAGTGCCAGAAATCGATGACCAAGCGGACGTTGTCCCGTCGGCAAGCCTCGATGATCCGAAGTTGGGCGTCCATTGTATTGAGCGGCGTCCAGGAGAGAGATTCCAGATAGACAATGAGCCCGTGCTCTGCCGCAATGTCAGCGACGGCGCCTAAGTTCTTCGCAGTCAGCGTGATCTGGGTATCCCTCGGCACATCGATCAGGCCACGATAGAGTGTGGGGTAGCGTTGAGCAGAGCCAGGTTCGAAGGCCCTTAGATCGAGTGGCCCAGTAATTGCTTCGATGCCCTTTGCTCCGATCGCAACCGCAAGCCTGCAGAGGTCTTCCGCCTCCCGCAGCATCTCTTCCCGACCGACTTCCTGGCGCTCAAGGTCGATGAGAAAGCCAATGCCAGGAACTTCAAGGGCTTTCAGACTTGCCTTGAGATCGTCCTGTGTGAAGCCGGATTTCAGAAATGCCGCGATTTTCGATCCCGACGTTTCGAGGCCGTCGAAGCCAACTATTTGAGCGATATCGATATCGATCGAGAGCGTGTTGAACTTCGAAGCCATGGAGTGAAATATGAGCTTGTCTCGGCTGGCCATGACTCTGGTTCCTGTTGTTGAATTGAACGGGCTATTTGGATTGGACGGGTACGGTCCGCTGGCGCTTGTTCGAGGCTTGGATCGCCTCCGCCGCCTTCAGGGCAATGACGTTGTCATCGCCTCGACAAAGCCAGTCGGAAGAGGTTCGCGTGGAGGCGAGAAACCCCTCGATCGTGGTTGCATGTAGTTCCCTTTCCCTAACGGGCACCAGTTCGTTGCGCGCGTTTGCGCGCCGCGTCAGCGTGCCCGCCCTGCCGTTCAATGTGCCCTGCGCGATCAAGGCCCCTTGATCGCCGGCCAACATGACAACGCTCTCGATTTCTGCGGTCGTGTAGCTTTCGAACGCCTGGAACATCGCTCCCTCAGACATGCGCATCGCGTATGAGATTTGCTGCCGGCTTTCGCCGTTCGGCGCCGCGGACAGCGCTGAGACTTCGACGGGCTCCTGTCCAGTCAGGAAGCGCGCCAGGTCGACGTCTTCGACAGAGACGTCGAGCAGCAGCTCCCCTTGCCGTGACATTTCCTCACTTCTTCGGTTTGGTGGGGAGTGATAAGGAGCGCCACGGACGATCAAGAGCGATTGAAGTGTCCCGATATGCCCCTCCATCATGAGGCGCCTCATCGTCTGATGGACGATTGAGGCCCGAGAAGGCTGATTTACCGCCAGCGTCACTCCTGCCGCCCTGCACCGCGCAACCAATCCGCTTGCGATTCGGCTGCTGTGGGAAATGGGAGCGTCGCAAAGGATGTGTTTCCGCGCTTCCGCGGCCGCCGATATGTAGTGCTTCCGACGATCTCTGGCGGCGCTCACGTAGGCGAAATCCACGAGCGGGTCGTTGAGCGCCCGGCTAGCTTCTGTTGACGTTTGAGGGATCCTCAGGTCTTCGGAGAAGAATTTGGCATATTCCTTGTTTCGGCTGACGACCCAACGAGCTTCATGGCCGATCGATCGGATCGCGGCCACCATGTGCTCCGTGGCTATGGTGCCAGTCCCCATCACCGACCATCCTGGTTTTCTCGAAGAGGTCACCGGCGTTTCCTTCCGTTGCTGTGCAGAGATTGGCCGGAAGAGTGCTTGTTCACAACTTCGCAAGTTGTTGAAGTCCTTCTCAAGATGAAGTATACTTCGCTTCATGTTGCTTCACTCTTTGAGGATGAGTCTGGATGGAACACTTGGGGAGAGACGCAGCGGCGCTGGCAGCAAACCTCCGCACGCTGTGCGAGCGGCATGGGTCTGTGGCTGCAGTATGCCGGAAGATTAACGTCAACCGGCAGCAATTTAACAAGTATCTGTCCGGAGCTCACATTCCTTCTGCCGCAAATCTAAGGATTATCGCTAACTATTTCGGTCTCAGCGTCCCGATTTTGTTCGCAGATCCGGATGAGTTCCGCACGCTCGTTGACGGGAATTTTTTCCATGCGATGCAGACTGCGCGGCAATTGCCTGAGTTCTCGCGATTTGTTTCCAACATGATCGTTGAGAGCAAAGCGGACCACAACGATATTGTCGGTATCTACGATCGCTACCAGTATTCCTCCATTTACAAGGGCTTTGTGCTGCGATCCGCGTTCTGTATCTATCAGAACAAAGAATTCCTGCAGCACTACTATGTAGAGAGATTTCCAAGTTTCGACGATCCAAGAAAAACAGAATACGTCTTCAAATACTATGGCTTCTGCTTTCCGGTGGCCGATCGTTTATTCACGGCCGATTTCGAGGGAATTCAGTCAAACGAATTGACGTTTGGCGTCTACGCTCAGGTTAAACGCAACGCGAAGAAGTTCATGTTTGGGATTTCGAGCGGGATTGCAGCAAATGTTTTCCGCCAGCCGTATTCTACCAAGGTTGCTCTTCATTACCGCGGTCCCGGTCTGCTGCGCCGCGAACACCTGAAGAACCTCACGGTTATGGATCGCAATGATCCCGCAATTCCGCGAGAAGCGCTTCAATATCTGGGGGATGGCTCTGATATGATCCAGATGAACTGACGCTCTCAGCGCGCCAGTTCGTTCAGTCTCGATGAATGATGATCTATGGGTGAAGCTCGATCGCGAGCCACACGCTGTCGGTGTCGGCGTAGTAGCGATGCCAGGGATACGTCCATTCGTTGTGGCCGGTCACCCGGCAGAAGGGATCGTGCGAGTATCCAATCGGCATCAGGACGTCCTCATAGATGGTCGCCTGATCGCGATGCTTGAATTTCTGCATCCGGCCAATGCCATGGATCTGCGTATGGGTCTCAAGGAACGGATGCTCGTTGTGAATGAAGCAGTCCGTATCGCCCGGCGACCACCACAGATTTAACTTCAGGGTGAACTCCTGGGGCTCCTTCGAGGTCGCGCGTTCGTTAGTGAACACGCGGGGGTCCAGCGAGACCTTTCCGATCTCATCCTGCGCAGAGATGTACAGCGGGGTATCGCGGGGAAAGCTGCGGATGCGATTTCCAAGCCAGTCCCAACCCCGGAACATGCAACCGCCAAGATTTGTAGGCTTCACGACCTTGATGAGGGCGGCGCGTTCGGCGGACTTGATCTTTCCGCCTTTCAGCCATGTCGATTTCCAGGCCGGCACGATCGTAGGGTGTTCATCGCCTGTGACCATGACCGTCGGGCTCAGGTTGACGACCACCGCATCGTGCACGTCGTAGTCAACCGCATTCTCAACGAGCTTCGCGACGATGAACTCATCTGCGAAGGCAAGGTTTCTGGTCGCGTTCTGCACGTCGGATGTCCTTCCAAGCATTTAGATTTTTTACAGGAAGCCACATCGCATTTCGTTACATAATTGCGCGCCTTTATGAATCTGTACGCGTCTTGAAGCGAACTCCGCGTCATATTGCGAAGTGCTTGGTTCCTCCGCCAAGCGTGCGATCGGTTGACAATGCTCTCTCGCTGGGCCGGCGGCCATGCAATTCGGCGATTATCGTATGAGGTTGGCTTTCCCCCCGTTGGGTATTTGATGCACTTGGAAACCACGAGTGCGTCACCCTGCGTCGGTGATTCAACTCCTGCGAACTTGAAGCTTCAGCCGTCTGGTCGAGAATAGTGCCATCGTTGGGGCGGGTGCTTACTTCCAAAAGCCCTCCCGTTGAGAAGCATAACAATCAGAGGGTCGATCAAATGAAGCTCACAGGTGGCCAGGTAGTCGCGAAAGCGCTGAAGGAATATGGTGTTGAATATGTCGCCGGTGTGCCTGGGCATGGCATTTGGTCGCTGTTCGATGCCTTTTTGCAGGAAGGCTCTGAGATCCCGTTCATCCAGGTGATGCATGAACAGAGCGCGGTGCACATGGCTGACGGCTACTATCGCGCATCGGGCAAGCCAATGGCCTGCTCAACCTCGGTTGGACCGGGTGCCGCCAATACCATCATTGGCCTGGCAACCGCCTATTGTGACTCGACGTCGCTGTTTTACGTCTCCGGCTCGCCGCAGACCTATATGCATGGCCACGGCACCATGCAGGAACTCGAACGTCAGCAAGACAACGCCTTCCCGCGCATCACCGAACAGGTAACCAAGCGCGCTTGGCAGGCCAATTCCGTAGAGGTGCTCCCGAGCATCATGCACCGCGCTTTCAGCGAGATGCTTACTGGCCGTCCCGGACCGGTTCACGTCGAAGTCCCGATGAACGTCCAGGTCGAAGCGGCCGACGTCGCCATTCATCCCCTTCAGAAGCGCTTGCCGATCGGCGTTGCCTATCCCGATCCGAAGGCGATCGAGGCTGCTGTAAAGGTCCTGCTTTCCGCCGAGCGTCCGGTCATCGTGGCCGGCGGCGGTGCGATCACTTCGGGTGCGTCCAAGGAGTTGACGCGTCTCGCCGAAAAGCTCGGGGCGGCCGTCTCCATTACCTGGAACGGGAAGGGCGCCATTTCCGAGGACCATCAGTTGTTTGTCGGTGCGGTCGGCCAGACGGGAACGACGTGCGGCAACAAGGTGACCGCCTCTGCAGATGTCGTGGTATCGGTTGGTTGCCGGTTTACCGACTGGTCTGCTTCGTCCTATGCGAAGGGTGTGTCCTTCTCGATCCCTTCAGCGAACCTGATCCACATCGACTTGGATCCGCGCGAGATTGGCAAGAACTATGAAACCGAGGTTGGCATCGTCGCGGACGCGAGGGTCGCTCTTGAGGCTATCCTCGCGCTGATTTCCGACACCGATAGCAAGAAGATGATTTCGCGCCGTGAAACGTTCTTGGCCGACGTCCAGAAGGCAAAGGCGGATTGGCGCGCCCAAGTTGAGCCGCGGGAAAACAGCCGCGAAACCCCCTTCACCTCCCAGCGGCCGCTTATGGCGCTGCGGAAGGTGCTCGACAGGGATGGTATCGTCGTGGTCGGCTCCGGTAATACGCAGGGCTCCGTCAAGCAGAGCTTCCCGGTTTACGAACCCCGCACGCACCTCACGTCGGGCTCGTACTCGCCGATGGGCTGGGCCGTGCCCGCGGCGCTCGGCGCAAAGCTCGCCTGCCCGGATCGCCAGGTCGTAGCCATCGTCGGCGACGGGGATTTCATGATGTCACTGCCGGAAATGGGCACTGCTGTCATGAACGGCATCAACGCGGTCTTCCTTGTGCTCAACAACCAAGGATACATGTCGATCCGCGGCGGGCAGCGGAAGTTCATGGGCCGCCACATCGCCTCGGAATTCAATCACCACGCTGGAAACGGCGCGCCGTACTCGGCCGATATCGCGGCTTCTGCCCGCGCATTCGGACTGGCGGCCTGGAAGGTCGAAAGGGACGAGGATCTCGAAAGCAGCCTCAAGGCAGCTCTCGAGTGCGGCGGCCCGGCGCTCGTGGAGGTAATCGTGTCTCGCGACGCAGCCGGACCGTTCGCCACCGGTTGGTGGGACTTCCCGTCGCCTGCCTACTACGAAAAGGAACAGGCTGCGTACGCAGAGATGCGTGCACGTGAGCAGCATCTGTAAGTAACTGCAAAGGGGTGCGTGCCCTAGCGCGCACCCCGCCCATTCCATCCACATCCCCTCGGATCGCGGAGCATGGTGCTTCCGCAAACGAAGAGCTATTGTCATGATACGACACATTAAAACCGCGCAAGCTTCGGTCACCGGTAGCACCGATAGCGCAGTCACCAAGACCGTAGAGGCCCTGCTTGCAAAGGTGGAGGCTGGTGGCGACAAGGCGGTGCGCGAACTCTCCGTGCAGTTCGACAAGCTCGATCGCGAGTCCTACCGCCTGACAGAGGGTGAAATTGCCAACTGCATCAATTCGCTCACAAGGCAGGAGCGCGAGGATCTCGACTTCGCGCAGGAACAGGTCCGCAAGTTCGCGGAGGCGCAGAAGGCCGCGCTGCTGGATATCGAAATTGAATCGCTCCCAGGCGTAATCCTCGGTCACAAGAACGTACCTATCCAGAACGTCGGTTGCTACGTTCCAGGCGGCAAGTACCCGCTGCTGGCATCAGCACACATGACCGTTCTCACCGCCCGCGTCGCCGGATGTGAGCGGGTGATTACCTGCGCTCCTCCGTTCCAGGGGAAGCTCGCCGAGAAAATTGTCGCAGCCCAGGCGCTCGCGGGTGCCGACGAGATCTATTGCTTGGGTGGTGTCCAGGCCATCGCGGCAATGGCCTATGGGACCGAGACCATTGCTCCCGTTGATATGCTCGCGGGGCCTGGCAATGCCTACGTCGCCGAAGCCAAGCGACTGCTCTTCGGCAAGGTTGGCATCGACCTGTTCGCCGGTCCGACGGAGACGCTTGTTATTGCCGACGACAGTGTCGACGGCGAGATAGTGGCGACAGACCTTCTCGGCCAGGCCGAGCATGGAGCCAACTCTCCAGCCGTACTCATAACCAACTCGGAAAAGCTTGCCCGTGAAACGCTGTCCGAGATCGACCGTCTCCTCAAGATTTTGCCGACCGCGGCGGTCGCTGCCAAGGCCTGGGAAGACTACGGCGAGATCATTTTCTGCGACACTCTCGAAGAGATGGTCGAGGAAGGCGATCGGGTCGCTTCCGAGCATGTTCAGGTCATGACGAGTGACCCCGACTACTTCCTGAACAACATGAAGAACTACGGCGCATTCTTCCTCGGCGCACGCACGAACGTCGCTTTCGGGGACAAGGTGATCGGTACCAACCACACCCTGCCGACCAACAGGGCCGCCCGCTACACAGGCGGCCTCTGGGTCGGGAAGTTCCTCAAGACCTGCACCTATCAGAAGATTCTCACCGACGAGGCGTCCGCCATGATCGGTGCATACGGCTCGAGGCTCTGCCTCATGGAAGGCTTCGCCGGACATGCCGAACAGGCAAACATCCGTGTTCGTCGCTACGGCGGAAAGAATGTCGGCTACGCGATGCCTGCCGACCCCAACTAATGAGTTCGCCCAAGAGCCTGTGAAAGGCCGGCGATTTAAACCCAACCAGAGAGGAATGTCTAATGTCAAAGTTTTTCTCCGCCCTCATCGCTGCGACGATGCTTGTTCCGGCGGGAGCACGCGCAGAGGGGTCGATCGAAGTTCTTCATCACTGGGTCTCGCAAAGTGAAGTTGACGCTTTGAACGTGATCCGCAAGGACCTTGAAACCAAGGGCTTCCAATGGAAGGATTCCGCCGTCGGCGGCGCAAGCGGCGCGAACGCGCAGCAAGCTCTGCGTGCTCGGCTTACGGCGGGAAATCCTCCGGGGGCGATGCAGTTTCTCGGTTGGGAAGGCGTGCAGTGGGCAGAGCAGGGTGTCGTCCGCGACCTGAACGATCTCGCCGCAGCAGGTGGCTGGCGCGAAGCGCTCGCTCCGCAGCTCCTGCCTTTCGTGACTTCGGGCGACGCCTTCATCGCCGCGCCGATCAACATGCACCGGCAGAACTGGGTCTGGGCCAACAAGAAGCTCTTTGACCAGGCCGGAGTATCGGTTCCAAAGGATTGGGCAGAACTCATCGACGCGGGCAAGAAGCTCAAGGAAAAGGGCGTTGTCCCGATCGCAATGGGTGACGAGCCCTGGCAGATCGGCATCATCTTTGACGCCCTTCTGTCGGACATCAACGGTCCGGAGTTTTATCAGAAAGCAGCCATCGATCTGAACCCGGAGACGCTCGCCAGCCCCGAGATGGCAAAGGTGTTCGACACGTTGCGCGAAGTGCGTGGTCTCGTCGACAACAACTTCGTTGGCCGAGACTGGGCCGTTGCCACGGGCATGGTCATCAATGGCGAAGCCGCCATGCAGTTCATGGGCGACTGGGCGAAAGGCGAGTTCCTTGCAAAGGGCCTGAAGCCGGACCAGGACTTCTACTGCTTCGCGACGCCCGGCCAAGTCACCGCTTTCCAGTACATCATCGACAGCTTCGGCATGTTCACGGTGAAGGACGAAAACCTGCAAAAGGCCCAGGCCGCACTTGCCGAAACAATCATGGACCCAAAGGTCCAGAAGGGCTTCAACCTTATCAAGGGCTCCATTCCTGC
Organism: Ensifer sp. 22460; assembly: GCF_052044935.1. Taxonomy (NCBI): domain Bacteria; kingdom Pseudomonadati; phylum Pseudomonadota; class Alphaproteobacteria; order Hyphomicrobiales; family Rhizobiaceae; genus Ensifer; species Ensifer sp. 22460. Next base: position 75,586 of record NZ_JBQENZ010000013.1, on the reverse strand, counting down.
ACGTATCGATGTGTCGGTCGACGAGTTCGATGATTGCGCAAAGCTCGGCTACAGCGAGCGGACGGCGGCGATCGAGAAGGGCAGCATGCAAGGCGCCATGACCCATGGCTTTGCCGCGAAGCCGGAGTTCGCCGCGGTCTTCAGCGACGTTGCCGCGCAGTTCTTCGTTGGCAACATGAGCTCCGAAGACGCGGTCAAGATGCTGGTCGAAGGCATCGACAACGCCCGCTAACCCGAACTCACCTTGAGAGCGGGCCGGGGCGTGACAACCCGGCCCGACCATTGAAATTCGCCATCGGAGCAGATCCATGAGCGCCTACAAGCGCATGTCCTCACGATTGGCCAGCTGGCTTCCGCGCCTTGTCGTTGCTCCCAGCCTGCTGATCGTCGTCATAACAGTCTACCTGTTCATTCTTTGGACTGGGCTGATTTCCGTCACTTCCTCGAAGTTCGTGCCCGTCTACGACTTTGTGGGCCTGGAGCAGTATGTGCGTCTTTGGGCGACGCCGCGGTGGCACACCGCGGTAGCCAATCTGTTCATCTTCTCCGCGCTGTTTCTGGCGCTATCGACGGCTCTTGGCCTTCTCCTGGCCATCCTGCTCGATCAGAACATCCGCGCTGAAGGGGCCTTGCGGGCGATCTATCTCTATCCAATGGCGCTATCGTTCATTGTGACCGGCACGGCCTGGAAGTGGATCCTGAACCCGGGGCTCGGAATACAGAAGGTCGTCAATGACCTCGGCTGGGAGACGTTTCGCTTCGACTGGATCACCGATCCCCAAATGGCGATCTACACAGTCGTAATCGCCGGCGTCTGGCAGTCCTCGGGTTTTGCGATGGCCATCTTCCTGGCAGGACTGCGCGGGGTCGATAACTCGGTCATCAAGGCAGCGCAGATCGAAGGCGCGAGCCTTCCGCTCATCTATCGCCAGATCATCATTCCGATGCTGCGTCCGGCAATGCTCAGCGTCATCGTGCTGTTGAGCTACATCGCCATCAAGAGCTTCGACCTGGTGTTGGCGCTGACGAATGCCGGGCCGGGTGCTGCTACCGAACTGCCTTCAACCTTCATGTTCGCTGCCACCTTCCGTCGCAACCAGATGGGAGTGGGGGCTGCTAGCGCCGTGATGATGCTCATGACGGTCGCGGCCATCATCGTGCCGTACCTCTATTCCGAACTTCGGGAGCGCAACAATGGCTGAAGCACTTTCACAATCCGGAAAGGCGCGCCTGGGACGGTTGGTGGTCTACGCCTGCCTTCTCACTGTAGCGTTGCTCTACTTGATGCCCTTGTGGGTTATGGTGGTGACGTCTCTCAAGTCGCTCGACGAGATCTACGCAGGCTCCTTTATCGGCCTTCCGAAGACCGTGACCCTTGACGCCTGGCGCGCCGCCTGGTCGCAGGCCTGCATCGGAACGGAGTGCACCGGGCTTAAGCCCTACTTCGTGAACTCGCTGCTGATGGTGATCCCCTCGGTAGTCCTTTCAACGGGCATCGGCGCCATCAATGGCTACATCCTGACGAAGTGGAAGTTTCCCGGTGCAAACTTCGTGTTCGGCCTGCTCCTGTTCGGCTGCTTTCTGCCTTACCAAGCGGTCCTGATCCCGATGGCACGCACCCTCGGCCTACTTGGGCTCGCCGGAAGCATACCGGGCCTGATCTGCGTACACGTCGCCTATGGCATCTGCTTCACGACCCTGTTCTTCCGGAACTACTTCGTATCGCTTCCGGACGAATTGACCAAAGCAGCGATGGTGGACGGCGCGGGCTTCTTCCGGATTTTCTGGAGCGTCATCCTTCCGACGTCGATCCCCATCATCGTGGTGTCTTGCATCTGGCAGTTCACCCAGATCTGGAACGACTTCCTCTTTGGTGTCTCGTTCACATCAGGGGCAAGCAGTCCGATAACGGTTGCGCTCAATAACATCGTCAACGTGACGACCGGGCGCAAGCAATACAACGTCGACATGGCAGCTGCCATGATCGCCGCGATCCCCACCCTCTTTGTCTACATCGTCGCTGGACGCTACTTCGTCCGCGGGTTGACCGCTGGCGCTGTGAAAGGCTGATACCATGTCTACTCTTGAAATCGATCGCGTTCGCAAGGCCTACGGGAGCCTCGAGGTTCTCAAGGAAGTCTCGATATCGATAGGCACCGGTGACTTCCTGGTGTTGCTCGGCCCTTCCGGCTGCGGAAAGTCGACGCTTCTCAACATGATTGCCGGACTTGAAACGATCAGCGGCGGCGACATTCGCATTGCTGGGAAGGTCGTGAATAACCTGTCTCCGAAAGACCGGGACATCGCCATGGTGTTCCAGTCCTACGCGCTCTATCCCACGATGACAGTGCGCCAGAACATCGAATTCGGCATGAAGATCCGGGGGCTGTCGCAAGCGGAACGGGATAGGGCCGTGAAGACGGCCGCTGAGCTGCTGCAGATCACACATCTTCTCGACAGGAAGCCGTCACAACTTTCGGGCGGGCAGCGGCAGCGCGTCGCGATGGGGCGGGCCATCGTGCGGCAGCCGAAGCTGTTTCTGTTTGATGAACCGCTGTCCAATCTTGACGCGAAGCTTCGCGTCGACATGCGGACGGAGATCAAGCGCCTGCATCAGCGTCTTGGCACGACCATCGTCTACGTGACGCATGATCAGATCGAAGCCATGACGTTGGCCACGCGCGTCGCCGTCATGAAGGACGGTGTGGTTCAGCATCTGGATGAGCCACAGTCCGTCTATGACCGCCCGGCCAACGTCTACGTGGCGCGCTTTGTTGGCTCGCCAGCCATGAACATCGTCCCGGGCGTTCTGGAAATGCAAGGTCAGAATGTGACAGCGGTAGTGGACATCGCCGGCAAGCCGTCTGGAAGGATTTCGGGCATTCCGCTGTCGGCCGAAGCGGCGCGCAAGTACGCCGGAAAGAAGGTCCTCATAGGCATCAGACCAGAGAACTTCTCAATTGCTAACGGCGGGGCGGGCGCAATGCTCTCCGTCAACGTCGACGTTGTCGAACCGACGGGTCCGGACACACTTGTCGTCTTCCATCTTGGCGGGGTCGAAGTCACGGCCCGGTTGCCGCCTAAGCAAGCCGACGCTGGCCGAGAAGCCACCTTATCGATCGACACGTCCAAGATTGTTCTCTTTGACGCAGACACCGAAACTCGCATCGATTGAGTGAATGTAATGACACAGACCGCTGACATCGTCATCATTGGGTCGGGCATCGGCGGCGCATCGCTTGCTTACAGCTTGGCACCGTCTGGCAGGCGCATCGTTATCCTCGAGAAAGGTGACTTCTTGCGTGATGCCCCGCAAGCCAGGGACGACATAGAGATCTTCCAAAAGGGCTTTTACCGCAACACCGAGGAATGGTACGGGACAGACGGACAGAGCTTCCTGCCTGGCAATTATTACTACGTGGGCGGAAACTCGAAGTTCTTCGGCGCGGTGATGTTTCGCTACCGCGGGGAGGATTTTCTTCCACGAAGCCATATGGACGGGGTATCACCGGGCTGGCCAATCTCTTACGACGAATTGTCACCGTGGTATGATGCGGCGGAAGCTGTTTTCCGGGTGCGCGGAAGCACCAACGACGATCCGACGGAGCCGCCTCACGCTAAGCCTTACGGCTTTCCGCCTGTTCCCGACGAGCCGGCAATAGCTTCCGTGCGCAGGCGACTTGAAAAGGCGGGTGTTCATCCGTCGCCCCTGCCGCTTGCGATCGACATCGAGGCATGGCTACGGCGAGCGAAAACCGGATGGGACGCGTTTCCGAATACGGGAGATGGCAAGATCGACGCGGAAGTCGGGCCGCTTTCGCAAGCGTTGTCGTATCCCAACGTCACCCTGATCACAGGGGCGAACGTATCCCGACTGGAAACAGACGGGAGCGGAAGCAGGGTCGAAGCTGCGGTTTTCACAAAAGATGGGGTGGAGCAACGGATTTCGGCAGGCACCTTCGCGGTGGCTGCTGGGGCGGTGCAATCCGCGGCTCTATTGCTTCGATCGGCGAACGGCGCCCATCCTACGGGTCTCGGCAACAGTTCCGACCAACTTGGCCGCAACTTTATGAACCACAACACGAGCGCGATGCTGACGATTGATCCGTTTGCGCCCAACACTAGCGTCTATCAGAAGACGATCACCTTCAATGACTTCTATAACGCAGACAATGATCTCGGTTTTCCGCTCGGCAACGTTCAACTGCTTGGGCACATCACCGGTAACATCCTGAAGGCCAATTTCCCGGTTCCGGCTCCTGCCTGGTTTACCAGGGTCCTTGCGCGCTACGCCTACGGCTGGTTCCTGACGAGCGAGGATCTGCCGAATCCGGAGAGCCGGGTGATGGTCCGCGACGGCCGAATTGTCATGAATTGGGTTCGCTCGAATATGCGGGCCCACGAGGCACTGATCAAGGAGACCCGCGCTGCCATGCGAAAGGCGGGCTTTCCAATCGTGCTGACACATACGTTTGGTCGGAAAACGACGTCTCATCAATGCGGCACTGCACGCTTAGGCAACGATCCGAAAACTTCAGTCGTCAATTTGGATTGCCGCAGCCACGACGTTGAGAACCTGTACGTCACCGATGCCTCCGTTCTGCCGACGTCGGCTGCAGTAAATCCCGCGCTTACAGTAGCAGCCCTGGCCATCAAGGCCGGCTTTTCCATCGCGAGGTGACCCTGATGTCGTTTTCTGATTGGGTATCAGCGCGGTTGGGAATATTGCCTCCCGAGCCAGACGAACTCTATTCGTACGACTACATCGTGGTCGGCGGGGGATCGACGGGATGTGTCATTGCCGCTCGCTTATCTGAGGATCCGAGCGTGAACGTCTTGCTGCTCGAGGAAGGCCCCAGAGACCTCAATCCCTACATCCATATTCCTGGTGCGTACTACAAAACAGCCCAGGGCTCGCTTCTGAAGCGCATCCCATGGGAACCGATGCCCGAGCAAGGCCGCACTGCCCATCCGACCATGGTACAGGCAAGGGTCCTCGGCGGCGGAAGTTCCGTCAACGCAATGATTTACATCAGGGGCGTACCCTCGGACTATGACCAATGGGCCCAAATGGGGGCGGATGGCTGGGCCTATTCCGAAGTGCTGCCCTATTTCAAGCGCGCGGAAAACAACAATCGGTTCTGCAACGAAGCGCACGGCGTGGGCGGTCCGCTTGGCGTATCCGATGTGGACTACATCCATCCTTTGACGCGCGCATGGCTGCAAGCCTGCCAACAGGCTGGCCTGCCGTACAATTCGGACTTCAATTCCGGCGACCCGACTGGCTGCGGCCTGTACCAAATTACCGCTCAGGATGGCCGCCGCAGCTCGGCGGCAATCGCCTACCTCAAGCCAGCCCGCAACCGCCGCAACTTGCGTGTTGAAACAGGCTCGACCGTCACTCGAGTAATCATCGAGAAGGGACGGGCGGTGGGCGTCGAATGCATGCGCGGTAAACACAAGGTCACGCACAAGGCGAAGCACGAGGTGGTTCTCTCAGCCGGCGCGATTGCGACGCCGAAACTGCTTATGCTGTCGGGCATCGGGCCAGCCGAACAGATTCTGCGCCAAGGCATAGACGTTCACGCCGACCTGCCCGGCGTTGGGCAGAACCTGCAGGATCACATCGAAATATCACTCGTATACCAACTCAACGGCCCGCACAGCTACGACAAGTACAAGAAGCTGCATTGGAAGGCGGCGGCCGGATTGAACTATGCGCTGTTTCGAAACGGCCCGGCCTCCTCGAACCTCATCGAGGGAGGCGCGTTCTGGTGGGGAAACAGGAACGAAACGGTTCCCGACATTCAGTACTTCATGGTGGTCGGAGCAGGTATCGAAGAGGGCGTTGACGCAGTGCCGGGCGGCAACGGCTGCACTGTAAACCTCGGGCAGATAAGGCCGAGATCCAGAGGCGAAGTAACTCTCGCCAGCTCGGACCCGCTTGCAAATCCGCGCGTCGCTCCACGGTACTTCTCGGATCAATACGATCTGGAGGCGATTACTGACGGGACGATGGCCGCGATTGATATCATGTCGCAGCCAGCTATCGCGAAATACGTGGCAGCGAGGCATACTCCACAGTCGAGAATGAAGACGCGCGAAGAGATCAGGACTTTCTGCCAGCAAGATGCGCACGCAGCACTGCATCCGTCAGGAACGTGCCGGATGGGCAAGGACGAAATGGCCGTCGTCGACCCCCACCTCCGTGTACGTGGCATTGAAGGTCTCCGCGTTGCAGACGCTTCAATCATGCCAACACTTATCTCCGGGAACCCGAACTCCGTTTGCATCATGATCGGTGAGCGGGCGGCAGACTTCTTGCGAGCCTAGAGGTTCTCGGCGGGCCTCGTCGGTCTCTGGCCGGGGACAGGGGCTCTGTGCGACAAGTCGGCTGTCCGTGGGGCAGTCTGTCCGCTTCGCCGAGACACGTTGGGCGAAGAACTTCCGAGTTATGCCCGGGACGGGCCGCGACCGACTGGACGCGCCGTCTCCATCACGCGGCGGAGATCTCTGCGAGCACCCCGTCGCCACTTATTTCACCGCAGAGCAGGATTGTCTTTCCACAGAGTTCCAGCGGCAAGCTCGGCGTACCCTAGATTGTAGACTGCCCGCATGTATTCGGTATTGAACGGGTCGGACATCGAATAGGGGAGTTGGACGTCGATGGACGCGAGATGGAAACGCGCCCCGGTCAACTTGGAATAATTGTAGAGGGCCATCAGCGCGCCCTGTGTCTGCGACTTCACGAAGATCGAGTACGCCCTTGCGATAACGGACAGCGTTTTGTCTGGTGTGGTGGCAAATTCCGGCATCAGCGCATTGTTGACAATTACGTAGAAGTTGACGCTCTGCCGTCTGGATGGCACGAGGCTCTTGTCGCTCGCCAAGAGAACCTGCGGAAGCATTAGGACCTGCGAAGCGGAACCGCCATCCGAATGCATCTCCTTGAATTTGCGCCCAGTCGACTCGGCCTCGATCATCACCGCAGGGTAAATGCCGGGGATACTCGCCGACGCCACCAGAACGTCCTGAAACAACTTCAACGCCTCTGGGCGACCACTGTCGGCGATGGCACCCATGTTCCAGATGACGGCCCGCTGTGTGTCAAGGTTGGTCGTTAGCACGAAAAGGCGGCGACCTTTCCGGTGTTCGACCGCAACCTGTGCCAGGATCGTGGGGGTAATGATCCGCGCGACCATCCGCGTGAGCGGATCGGAACTCAACAGGCTGGGACCCAACACTCCAGCTAGGCTCTTGCTTGCAGCGAGACCCTTCGCAACGCCACTCGTGTACAAATGCACCAGTGTGCCGTCATAGGCGGACCCGAGGAACGCCAGCGGTGCGATGAGGGCTCCTGTGCTCACCCCGGTGACGATGTCGAACTTAGGGCGGGTCTGCGCAGCGCTCCACGCAGAAAGAACGCCCACACTGAAGGCTCCGCCCGAGCCGCCGCCAGAGATCATGAGGACGTCGAGGCCACCCGGCTTAACCGCAGGTGCCCACTGCTCGCCATTGTTGGGAAACTCACTGAACTGGGCGTCGAGGTAGCTGCGGATCTCGCCGTAGCCGGTGATGGAGGCCTTTGCTGCCTCCTTAGCGTCAACGGCTCGGTCCAGCGTCTGCATGCAACCAGTGAGGAGGAGGGCGGCCGGAGCCACGACCATCAGCAGTCTGACCATATCGGCCGCCAAACGTGTGGCGGCCATGACCACCGCAAAAGCGGGCACTAAGCCGAAGTCACCTCGACCACGGAGAATTTCTTGCCGAGCCGTGATCATCTTTGGGCATAACCTCGGTTCGTTGCGCCGCGCTCGAAGGCGATAGGCTCGCGAACGTTGGGTGGGTCGGCTTCCGGCGCAGGGAGATCGTTTACAGGCTTTGTCAATCGTACAAGGCGTTTGACTACCTCGACTCCGTCGTCGATGAGCGTGAAGATTATCGGAATGACAATGAGGCTAAGCAGCGTCGATGCTATCACACCACCAATCACCACAATTGCCATCGGTTGCCGGAAACTTGAATCGCCACCCGTCAAACTGAGTGCGACAGGAAGCATGCCCGACGCCATGGCGATGGTGGTCATGACGATGGGACGCGCGCGCTTGTGGCAGGCGTCTATGAGAGCATCGAACCTGGACATGTCCTGACGGCGCGACATGATTGCGTACTCGACGAGGAGGATCGAGTTCTTAGTCACCACGCCCATCAGCATGAGCAAGCCGATGACGACCGACATGGAGAAGCTCGTTCCGGTTGCCACCAATGGAAGCAGTGCGCCACCGATCGAGAGCGGAAGGGCCATCAAGATGGTGAACGGCTGCAGGAAGTCATGGAAGAGCAGAACGAGTACCGCGTAGATGCAGAACACACCGATCGCCATTGCCAGGGCGAAACTCTGCATCATCTCTGAACTGCGTTGGAGTTCGCCCTGCTGCACCAGGGCCACACCCGCTGGCAGGTTCTGGAGGGCGGGAAGCCCCATCGCCTCGCGATTGACATCTCCCAGGATGCGGCCGTTCAGCTCGACCGAAAGAGTGACGTTGCGCATTCGATCAATGCGGTCGATCTGCGAAGGGCTGCCGCCGATACGGATGTCAGCGATCGATCCGAGATCGACGCTACCACTCGTTCCGACCACCCTGATATTCTTGATGTCGTCGAGAGTGGTGCGTGCCGCGGGGGCGAACCGGACGACTATGGGGACCTGCCGCTGCGGCAGATTGAGCTTTGGCAAGGCTGAAGAATAGTCGCCGCTTGTGGCCACGCGCACGGCCTCGGCGATGGAGCTCGATGTCACTCCCAGGGCCGCTGCCCGTGCGAAATCGGGCACAATCTGAACTTCTGGAGCCTGCCTCGACGCAGACGACGTCACCGCCCCGATGCCGTTCAGCGTCCGTAGCTGTTCCTCCACCACCGTGCCTACACCATCAAGTACGGTGGAATCGTCACTGGCTAGCGTGATGTCGAGCTTGGTTCCGGATGCTCCGCCACCGGTTTCGACACGGATGCCGGGGAGGACCGAGAGAGATTGGCGGATATCCTTTTCGACTTCCGACTGCTTCCGGCTCCGCTCCTCGATCGGCGTCAACGTGACAACAAGCGTGGCGGTGCCGACACTGCTCGTCGTTGTAGCATCAGGACCGCCCCCGGAGGCCGCCGAGCCGACCGACGCAAAGACATGCGTCACTTCATCGATCTTGCCGACGATGTCAGCCGCCTTGCGGGTTGTGGCTTCTGTCTGCTCGATGGTTGCGCCGGGCTGCAGAGTGAGCGTGACTTGTGTCCGAGCTTCATCGGCGGCGGGCAGGAAGCCCGACTTCAGGAATGGAATGGCAGAAAGTGACAGCGCAACGACGGCTGCCGTCAAGCACATCGAGATCTTCCTGTGTCTTAGCGCCGCCTTCGCGATGGCCATGTAGACGCGCATGATGCGGCCATCCTTCTCTTCAGTCGGATGGGCCTTCATGAAATACGCGGCCATCATCGGTGTCAGTAGCCGGGCGACGACGAGCGATGCGAGCACGGCCACTGCCGCGGTAACCCCGAATTGTCGAAAAAGAAGTCCTGGAATGCCGCTCATGAAGGCGGTTGGCAGAAAGACGGCGACGAGCGTAAAGGTGGTCGCGATCACAGCTAGCCCGATCTCGTTGGCGGCCTCGAGCGCGGCATCGAGTGGGCTCTTGCCCATCTTGAGGTGACGGGCGATGTTTTCGACCTCAACGATAGCGTCGTCAACGAGAATACCGACCACGAGCGACAGAGCCAGCAACGTCACGATGTTGAGGCTGAAGCCGGCCAGATACATCGCGAGAAACGTTGGAATGACAGACAACGGGAGCGCCACGGCCGACAAGATCGTGGCGCGCCAATCGCGAAGGAAGAGCCAGACGACGACGACCGCAAGGATTGCCCCCTCGAACAGCATGTGCATCGAGCCGCTGTAGTTGTCGAGGATGGGGCCGACTGTGCTATAGGCCTCGTCAATCCGTACGTTGGAGTGCGTTGCTGCAAACTTCCGCATCGCCGCTTCGACGTCAGCGGCAACCCCTGTATCGGAGAACCCGTTCGAGCGTTTGATCTCGACCGCAATCACGGGTTGGCCGTCGAGGTAGGCTGCGGATGATCGGTCCGCAAAGCTGTCTGCGACAGATGCGACCTCGTCCAGGCGAACTTGTTGCCCGTTGGCGAGGGGAATTCGAAGTTCTTTCAGGTCGTCGACAGAAGGCACGGCACCCAGTGTCCGCAGCGTCTGACGGGTGCCGCCGATCTCTCCGAGACCTCCCGAGGTGTCCGTTTGGACCGACTTCAACTGCGCTGATACGGTGGCCGCGGTGACCCCGAGCGATGCCATGGTCGTAGGAGCGAGATCGACATGAACCTCGCGGTCGATCCCGCCAACACGGCTGACCTGTCCTACCCCCGGCACGGACAGGAGCGCCTTCGTCATGTCGTTGTCGACAAACCAGGATAGCTCCGTCTCGTTAAGATCTGCAGAGCGGATCGCGTATGTCACCAAGGCCGCGCTCTGCACGGTGACCTTGGTCACGCTCGGCGTCTCCATCTGGGCGGGCAGGTCAGCCTTGGCACTGTCCACGGCATTGCGAACCTCGTTCAGCGCCTCTTCACTGTTCTTCTCCAATTTGAAGGAAACCCGAATCGAGACTGTGCCGTCGGTGACCGTCGTCGTGATGTGGTCGAGGCGGCTCAGGGAAGAGAGATTATCCTCGATTACGCGGGCAACTTCCGTCTCGAGTTGCGTCGGCGCTGCACCGTCTAGCGAGGCGACGATACTGATCGTCGGAAGGTCCATGTCGGGGAAGTTCTGGACCGGTAGATCCTTGAATCCCAGCAGTCCGCCGACGGTAAGCATCGCGAACAACAATATCGCCGGAACAGGGTTGTGAATGGACCATGAGGAGAAGTTCATCAGCGTTCTCCTGCGATGGTCACAAGGGCGTTATCCGAGAGAAACGCCCCGCCTGCCGCCACGACTTTCGCTGACTGCTCCATGCCGGAAACGATTTCGACTTCGTCGTTCCTGCGCCGCCCCGTTTCGACACGCACCCTTCGCACGCGGTTGTCCTTGTCCGCTGCAAACACGTAAGTTATCCCGTCACGGAAAACGATTGCCGTCTCGGGTACCGTGAGGGCCGGTGTGAGCTGGAGCTCGATGCTACCAGTCACATAGAGTCCAACGCGCGACTCGAGGTCGGCGGGAAAAGCGACGTAGACGATCACGCGACCGGTGCCGGTGCTGACCAAGGGGCCAACGAGCCTCACCTTGCCTTGAATGCGCCGTCCACCAGGCCCGCGGATCTCAACGGACTGTCCCTCTGTGATGCTTGCAAGGTAGTCCGCCGACACTTCGGCCTGCCACTCCACCCGCTGTTGGCGGACCAGTCGGAATAGCTCCGTGCCGGTCGACACGACCGCACCGAGATCGGCGGTGCGCGAAGTGACAAGTCCGTCGTCGACGGCCGTGATGGTCGTCTGATCGAGCTTGATCTTCTGGCTTTCGAGGGCCGCCTTTTCTGATTCAAGGCCTGCAATTGCAGTTTGCTCGTCGGTCAGCCGCTCGGCGATCTTTTCGTCAGAAAGCGCCCCGGAAGGGCGTAACTGCCTGGCGCGATCCGCATTCGCCCTGGCTTTCGCCAAAGTCGCCTTGGCGGTTTCGACTGCGGCCTCCTGCTTGCGAATATCTGCCCGGACGGTGTCCTGTGAAAGGCGGACAAGGGTCTGCCCCTTTGTCACAACGGAGCCGACGTCGACCAGAACTTCGGTTATGCGAAGGCCGCCCGTCTCGGAGGCTATGATTGCTTCTTGCCAAGGCTTCAGCCAGCCGCTTGCAGGAATTGTCTCTGGCCATTCTCGCTGTTTGGGAATCACCAAAGAAACGGTGAGGGTGGGGGCGGCGGGCTGATCCGCCCCTGCACTGCTGCTGAACGGCAACAGGAGCGCCAAGCCAAAAATGGCGGAGACAGAGACAATCGGCTTTCTCAACGATGCTTTCCTCGTGGTTTGCCGCATCCGGAGAGCCATTTCAACTCTGCAACCGATGCCACCGCGCCACGAGTAGCGGGACGAACGTAAAGTGCGGTCAAGTTAGTGTTAAGCTAAGTAAAATTCGGCCTCAGACCTGCATTTGTGCGATATGAGTGACCGGGCTGAATGACGGGCAAAGGTAAATGAACAAGGTTCTCCTCATCGACGACGACATCGAGCTGACGACACTTCTGCAGGAGTACCTGACGGAAGAGGGGTATGATGTTGCAACGGACACGGACGGCCGCGCAGCTATTGCGGCTGCTGCTGGCAACGCGGTGGACATAATCGTTCTGGATATCATGATGCCGCGGATGAACGGGATCGAGGTGCTGCAGAGGATAAGAAAGCTGAGTCAGGTTCCCGTCCTCATGCTCACTGCCAGGGGCGACGACGTCGATCGGATATCCGGGCTGAACCTCGGAGCGGACGACTATGTGCCTAAGCCCTGTTCGCCGGGAGAACTCGCGGCGAGGTTGCGGGCAATCCTGCGCCGAGCAAGCCAGCCTTCGGTCAACGCATCTACCGACACGCTCAGAGCGGGACATCTCGCGATGCATCCAAGCAGCAGAACCGCCGAGTGGCGCGGGAAGCCTTTGGATCTCACCGGAACGGAGTTCAGCCTGCTCGAGGTTCTCGCCCGCAACGCTGGCCAGCTTGTGTCGAAGCAGGACATCTCGAGGCGGGCCTTTGGAAAGCCGCTGACCCCGTTCGATCGTCGGATCGACGTGCATATCAGCAGCGTTCGCCAGAAGCTTGGACTTAGAGACGACGGACAGCCCTGGATACAGTCGGTCCGTGGTCAAGGCTATCAACTGCTTCTGGACTGATCCATGCCCCGGCTTTTTTGGAAGTTTTTCGCGACCATTTGGCTAACGCTCGCGACAACTGTCGCGGTCATCATCCTAACGGTCTACCTCTTTCAGATCCCGCCTCCCGCGGGGGAACAGGAACACCAGGAGCGAACCGTCATCCTGAACCTTACGGCGAGCGTGCTGACAAGAGATGGCGAGGATGCCGCCGAGCGCTTCGTCCGCACAAGCGAGGACACCGTGCCGGTCGGCCTCACGCTCTTGAAGAGCATGGACACCGGTGCATGTTCGGACGAGACCACGGCAGACACGAGATCCGTCCTGAAGGACGGACGTTGCTACCACATTTCTGTTGCCGCTCACGCAAACGTCGTCTTTGACTATCTTGCACTGTCAATGCCGTGGATCGCGATATTCATCTCCAGCACGATTTCAGCCGCTGCGCTCGCCAGATATCTTATTCGCCCTGTCGTTCACCTGCGCGATGGCCTGAGCGCCCTCGCGCATGGCCGTTTCGAGGTCCGTATCGGGAACGAGATGGCTGGGCGCAGGGACGAGGTCACCGCGCTTGCGCATGATTTCGACTCCACTGCAGCCCGGCTGCAGGAGCTTCAGGATGCACAGCAGAGGCTCTTTCACGATGTGTCCCATGAGTTGCGCTCGCCGTTGTCCCGATTGCAGGCCGTCGTTGGTGTTCTTCGACAAAGCCCGGCAAAGCTCAATGTGATGCTGGATCGAATGGACCGGGAGGTCGAGCGGCTCGATGCGCTCGTCGGCGAGGTCCTGACGCTAGCGCGCCTGACAGCCAAATCTACCGCCCCTCTGAAAACGCAGACCTTGGATGTCATTGACCTCCTCAACGAAATCCTGAGCGACGCAGCATTCGAGGCACAGGCGCGAAACATTTCGATCACCAAGAGCGTTGATGGCGTCTTCCCTGCCGAGGTCGAAGGCGAACTGATATACAGAGCGATGGAAAACATCGTCCGCAATGCCGTCAAGTACACCGCTGACCAGTCGCGGATATCGGTTTCATGCGCGACGACCGCCGACATTCTCAAGATCCGCGTGGTGGATCAGGGGCCGGGCGTCATACGAGACGAACTCGAGCGCATTTTTCAGCCATTCTCCCGCGGGAACGATGCCGGGCCGAGAGGGGGATATGGTCTTGGCCTCGCGATCGCACGGCAGGCAGTGGAGCGGCACGGCGGGCGAGTCTACGCCTCGCTGCCGGAGACAGGTGGTCTGGCCATCACCCTCGAACTCCCCCGCAGGCCGACCCCTCAAGGTCCGTCGGGCGATCAAAGCCCGATCCATACCAATTGAGCTGGGGGGACCCGGCGAGCCGCAGATGGTGCCTTTTAGATTTTACCCAACTTTACACTGCCTTTACGGCCATTAACGCTGGCAGCGCTAAAACCTGAGCCACGATCACGACTCAGAGATTTGGCAAATGACGTTCGGCCTCCAGATACCCGAAATACCTCCGCGCGCAGTGCTCTGCGTGATACTTCTGTCGTCAGTTTCCTCCTGTGCAAACGTGCCATTGCAAGCAGGAGCGACGCTTGGATCCTACGCGGGGATGACAAAGTCAGGCGGCGCTCTGACGAAGGCGAATCTCCGCGTCGATGCATCGCCGCTACTTGCTGCGCAGACGGTGCGGATCGTGCCGACGGCGGCGCAAGTACGCAGCGCCGGAGCCATCGGACCCGAAGACTTCGCGCTTGTCACCAACAATATCGACCGAGCCCTCTGCACCGGTCTCAGCGAACGGTTCAAGGTCGTGGCGGCGAACCAGCCGGCAGACCTGATCGTCCGCGCGACGGTCACAGATATCGTCAAGACGAACCGGGCGGCTGCGGCGACCTCGACGGTTGCGTCCCTCGGTGTCGGTGCGGTGTTCGCCGTTCCAGTTCCGAGGCTTCCGATTGGGCTCGGCGGTCTTTCGGTAGAGGCCGAAGCGGTTGGCCAGGACGGGTCGCAGGCGGCCGCCATGGTCTGGGCGCGCGGTGCGAACATGCTTACGACAAGGGCGCGGATATCTATGATTGGGGATGCCTATTCCCTCGCGTCCGCGTTCGGCAACGATTTCGCCCGCATGCTCGTCGCTGGCCGTGACCCGTTTCATGGATCAACGACCGGGCTGTCATTGCAGAAGATGAAGGCGTCCCTCGGCGGTGATCCCAAATACGAGGCCTGCAAGGCATTCGGATCCGCCTCCGGTCTGAAAGGGGCTGTTGCCGGCCAACTCGGTCTACCGCCAGCCTGGACCGACAAGGGTGCCGAACCCGTCCAGGCAGCACATGCGATCGGCGCGTCCGCTGCGGTCGCTGTTCCCAACGGCATGCTGGCAGCTCCATCTCAAACCAACCAATAGAACCCTGAAAGGATATCGCATGAAGACGAATCTCAGGCTCGCAGCCATGTGCGCCGCAATTCTTGCCGCTGACGTCACTTTTGCTGCAAGCGCCCCGACGTTCCTGCAGTCCCAAGAAGTCGCGGCCGTGTTAGCCGATGGCCAGCCGTGGTCGGCGCTTACACCGGATGGCAAGGCACTTAAAGTCACCCTCAAGACTGATGGTACAGGAAGCATCCGCGGACCTCTGCCCTTTACGCTTTCTGTCACCTGGGTTGTCAGCGGCGAGACCCTCTGCATCGACGGCAGGATGGGGAAGCGGTGTCTGCGGTTTAGCAAGGTCTCCGGCGGCCTGCAGGGTTGGGACGGCAACAAGCCTGATCTGAGGTTTAGCCGCTAGCGGCATGGGACCAAAAGCATTGCGTCCCATGAATTCCGAGAAAATCTATGGTGATCTCGATGAAGTGCACAACGATCTTGATGTCGCTGTCAGTTACGCTGGCAAGCCAGTCGGGTGCGGTGGCCCAGGTCCCGCCTCCCGTTCTGCTCCCGCCGCCTGTGTTGCTCCCTATTCCCGGGCCTCCCGCTCCTCCACCACTTTTAGTGCCGCCGCCACCGCCGGACTATGTCCAACGATACGATCTCGACCGGTGCGCGTATGGCCATCGCTACTCAGCCGACAACGGTAGGTACCAGCCTCAGGATGGCCCTCGAGGGCATTGCTCCTTCCCCTGAAAACGGAGCGGTGAGAGGCGATGAGGCGAAGCCGTCGGACCCCACAAGCTTTCACGGTACTCCCTCGCCGTGGAGGCGGAGGGGGTCGTGACCCGCGCTCCGGCAGGACGCCTGCACCCAAACCCGTTCATGGCCAACTGAGAAACGACGACATGAGAAACCGCCCCGCAAGGCGAATTTTGCTCTCCTTCAGGAACAAAGCGCTGAAGACCGTGCTCGGTTTCTTGGGGCTCTTGCTGATTGCGGGCTGCGTGGTTGGCCCTGACTACGAGCGACCTCAGCTTGCCGTTCCAGTTCAGTGGGGAAGTGGCAAGCCACAGAAACCAGCCAAGCAGCCTGATTTATCGAGGTGGTGGCGACAACTCGACGATCAGCTACTCGACAGTCTGATCACCGAGGCCGTCGGAGGCAATCTGGACGTCGCTGTTGCCAAGGCTAAAATCCGTGAGGCGCGTGCAACCTATCGGCAACAGCAGGGGGCACTCCTTCCTGCGGTCGAGGGGGCCGCGTCGGCAACGCGCACGCGTTCGGGGGCGTCGGTTGTCGGCTCTGAGCCGACCGTCTACAGCCAATATCAGGCTGGCTTTGATGCGAGTTGGGAACTCGACCTCTTTGGGGGAAATCGGCGCGCCCTTGAAGCGGCACGGCATGGCGCGGAGGCTGCCGAGGAAGACCTGCGCGACACGCTGGTCACGCTCGTTGGAGATGTCGCGTCCTACTACGTTCAGGCACGGGAATACCAAGCACTCCTTGCGCTCGCCCGGCGGTCTTCCGAATCCCAGGTGCAGACCGCAAGGCTGACACGAGAGCAATTCCGGGCCGGCGAGGCAACCGGCGTTGACGATGCCAAGGCGAACGCTCAGGCTCTCTCTACCGCGGCCGACATACCAACGTATCAAATCTCCTACGCCCAGGCCGTACATCGCCTCAGCGTCCTCCTCGGTCAGCCACCTACAACGCTGGAGGCGAGGCTGAATGGTGGTGGTCCGGTCCCGTTGCCGAAGGAGCCCGTTGCGACGGGGATTCCGGCCGATGTTCTCCTGAATCGCCCGGACGTACGCTCAGCAGAGCGGAACCTCGCGCAATCCACCGCGAAGATTGGGCAAGCAGAGGCTAACCGCTACCCGTCGATCAGCTTGACGGGAAGTATCGCATCCTCGGCGTTGAGTCCGAGCGACTTGGGCAAGAAATCGACGCTCGGTTGGAGTATTGGCCCGACCCTCGTTGTGCCGATCTTCCAGGGCGGGCAGCTCAGGGCGGCCGTCGACGTCGCAAGGGCCCAGCGTGACCAATCCTACGTCGCCTACCAAGCCGCTGTACTGAAAGCTATGGAGGAGGTCGAGAACGCGATTGTCTCGCTGTCCCAGACGCGGACGCGCTATGCGAAACTCGGTTCCGCGACCGCATCGTACCGCCGGGCCACTGATCTCTCGCGTACGCTGAATGAGGCGGGTGCAGCCGATTTCTTCGATGTTCTCGATGCAGAACGCTCCGTTTATGCTGCCGAGGAAGCGATGATCCGCAGCCGCGCGGACATCGCCGCTTACTTCATCGCCCTTAACAAGGCACTCGGCGGCGGCTGGGACGGCGGCATCGACGTGTCAAAGCCCGCCGTCGTCGATGTCGATGCGCGGCCCCGCCTCGCGCACTCCAGGCCGAAGGTAGGCGGCTAGACTTGCATGGACTCCACATGGCCGCGGTTGACTAGCCGGGCTCTCTCGATTGACGCGCCCTGTTTGGCCACGGCGGGGTAGAAATGCACGATGGTGCATCATTGTTTGCTCCATATTGCATTAATACGCACACTCGTGCATATGTGAGCAAAGATTCATGCAGCGAGGTTACAAAAATGAGTCCAACCACTGTGGTTTTCGACATCGGCGGCGTGTTGATCGATTGGAACCCTGCCTATCTCTATCGCAAGCTCCTTCCAGACGATGCGACCGTTTCTAAATTCCTAGCCGAGGTCTGCACATCCGCTTGGAACGAGCAGTTCGACGCGGGTATGCTCTTCGCCGATGGAATTGCCGAACTCAGCGCTCGCTGTCCGGAACACGCCGAGTTGATAGAGGCGTACTGGAGCCGCTGGCACGAGATGTTAGGTGGGGAGGTGGAGGGAACGCCTCAGATTCTGGCGCGACTGAAATCGGCCGGTGTGCCTGTTCACGCAATCTCCAATTGGTCGGCTGAGACTTTTACACGCACGCAATCGATGTTTCCGTTTTTAAACGATTTCGATGTTCTGGTGGTTTCCGGACGGGAGCGGCTCGTCAAGCCAGACTCAGCAATCTTCGATCTGTTCTTGAAGCGTGCAGACGCGCGTGCGGAGGATTGCATTTTCATCGACGACAATCCCGCAAACATTGCTGCAGCGTCGAGACTCGGATTTCAAACCGAACATTTTCAGACTGCTGCCAAGCTAGAACTCAGATTGACAGCCCTTGGTGTTCTTGCCCCGCTCGAGGAGATCGCGGGATGAGCCCCGAAAAGGAGGAACTGGCAGCCCTTTCACCAGTTGAACGTCAGGCCATCATTCTGGAAAAGGTCAATGCCTCCGGCCGCGTAACGGCTGTCGCGCTGGCTCAGGAATTCGAGGTCTCAGAGGATTCAATCCGGCGCGACCTGCGTGAGCTCGTCGATGCAGGGCTGGTCCAGCGGTTCCACGGAGGGGCGTCGCGCCTCGTGACTCCGGCCCTCGACTTCCATCGTCGTGAAACACTCGGAACTGAGGAGAAGCTACTGATTGGCCGAGCCGCTGCCGCGGCTATACCAAACGGTGCGACGCTGCTCGTTGATTCAAGCACCACCGTGGTTCAATTCATTCGTCAATTTCCGGCGGCGCTGTCGGTACGCATCATCACGAGTTCGGTGGACGTTGCGGGAGCAGGGCTCGATCATCCGCTCGCGGAAGTCATCCTGCTTGGGGGAAGGCTAAGTAGGTTCACACGTAGCGCCACAGGAGCCAGCGCAATCGAGGCGGTGCGCGAGCTCAGAGTCGACTTCTGTGTGCTGGGAACCTGCGGCATCGACGATGACCTGATGCTTCGCGCAGACGACTTCGAGGACGCCTTCTTTAAGAGGGCAATGATCAGGGCGTCGAACAAGACCTTGGTGCTCGCATCATCTGACAAGCTCGGACAGGTGGCCACGCACGAAGTCGCGCCGATCGCCGCCGTATCCCAGCTCTTCACCACAAGCCAAGACAGTTCGATGCTAACGCGCATTCGCGAGATGGGCGTGGATGTCGAGACGGTCTGACACATTCAAAGAGGGATATTATGAGCTATTCGCCGGATCAGGACGCCAGGGCGGTGTTGTTGCCTGCATTTGACACTCTCGATTTCGCGGACGTCATGGAGCCGTTTCTCGAGCAGGGAGGATACGCGGTCCTGATCGGGGAGACGCGCGAAGAATATGTGGCGCGGACCATGTCCGAGACGAGGCTCTCAACCGAAACGGCAAGCCTCTTCCGCGGAGCGATAGAGAGGCT
The DNA here is from genome assembly GCF_052044935.1 of Ensifer sp. 22460. NCBI lineage: Bacteria > Pseudomonadati > Pseudomonadota > Alphaproteobacteria > Hyphomicrobiales > Rhizobiaceae > Ensifer > Ensifer sp. 22460. The sequence continues at coordinate 56,148 of NZ_JBQENZ010000013.1, read as the reverse complement.
GCTGGCGAAGTGCCCAGACCTCATCGTCGCCGTGGACCAGGAAATGGGTGGAATCCAAAGGCTGCAGGGTCTGGTTCCGCCTCTGCCCACATTGCGTGAGGCCAGTTCGCTCACTGATCAAGCCGTGGCTGACTGCTGTTTCCGAACAGCCAGTGGCGCACGCGAGCTTGGTGTGACCATGTTCCTCGCACCGATTGCCGATGTCGCGGGCGCGCAAAATCCCTGGCTGTGCAATCGGCAGATGGGGACCGACGCCGCGACCGTAGCGAAGCTTGTCAAGGCATTCGTCACGGGCGTTCAGAAGGCCGGGGTTTCTGCCGTTACCAAGCACTTTCCAGGATTCGATCACCTGACCGGTGACCCGGCCCTCGTTGATGTTTCGTTACACACGACACTTGAACGCATACTGCAGAATGCGCTGCCGTTTAGGGCAGCCATCGAGGCAGGAACCAGAGCGATTATGACTGGGCCCGCACCAGTTGCCGCGATCGATGCGGAAAATGCCGCGAGCACGTCGCCTGCCGTCGTTGGTTGGTTACGGCAGCAATTCGGGTTCCAAGGTCTGGTCGTTAGTGATGATCTCGATGCGCCCGCCACCATGCGAGGTAGGTCGCTTTTGCAGACCGCGGTCGCATCGATCAATGCTGGGGCGGATCTACTGCTCGTTGGCGGTGGGCCGCACCTCTGCGATTTGTCTGAAGGCATCGCGGCCGCCGCACGGACCGGCGAGGTCTTGGCCGAACGTTTGTCGGACGCCGCGAGCAGGGTGAGACGGCATGCTGCGTTGACCTAACTCCCATCGGAATACAGGTGCTCTCCACAAGCGCCTAACCTCCGGTTCTACGGGTTGGATCAAGACGAAGGCCCGAGAAAGGAGCGGGATACAGCGCTCCGAAACATATGCTGTGATCGCGACGCGGCAAGAATGCACACGACGCGCAATTCGCGTCATCTTGCATCACCTGTTTTGACGTAGCGAAATCGAAAGTCCTAATCCCAACGGATACCCTGCGGTTCATTGATCGATACACCGGGGGTCGGATGGGAACGCCTAAAGGCAAGCCTAGCATCCGGTGTCGCTCTGCCGCTCCTTCATTGGCTGACGACGCCGGATCGCGAGCAGTCGACAAACACACCGGCGCTCCACCCGGTTTGGAGTGGGTGCGCTCGCCTCTCACTCACCTCATCTCGCGCGTCGGCACCCGCCTTTCTCCCGAAAGCCGGAATCCATCGCCAGTTTTCGCGCTTGTCGTGCAAGAATTCACCCCGAACTATGAAACCGCCCGCGCAGGTGCGTGGCTCGCCGAACTCACTTACTTCGACACGAAACTAGCATTGGCAAGTGCTTCCGCCCGGTCGGGATCCAGATCGTTCTCGACGACAAGCCGGTCAATTTCCGTGGCTGTTGCGATCCGATATGGTGCGCGTTCACCACAGCTCTCCGCCGTCGCAGTGACGACGCACGCCACGGGGCACGCGGCTTACGTTCCGTCACGGTGGCACCTCAGCCGCGCCCGCAAAGCGCAACGCGCATAGAAGGATTCGCATGCCAGATACTCAGTCCCCCTCCACTTGCACGATGCGCAGCGAACGAGATTCACTTGGCGAAGTCGAAGTACCGGCGGACGCCTACTATGGCGCGCAAACCGCCCGCGCGATCGGGAATTTTCAAATCTCCGGGATCCCGATCAGTCACTACCCGCTGTTCATCCGGGCTCTTGCATTGACGAAAAAGGCGGCAGCTCTCGCCAATCACCAAATCGGCGACCTTACGTCCGAGAAGAAGCGGGCGATAGCGATGGCCTGCGACGATGTGGCAAATGGCCAGTTGCTGGACCAGTTTGCGGTCGACGTCTTCCAGGGTGGTGCCGGAACCTCAACAAACATGAACGTTAACGAGGTTATTGCAAATCGGGCACTCGAGCATCTTGGCCTCCCTCGGGGGCGCTTCGACGTCATTCATCCCAACAATGATGTGAATCTCGCGCAATCGACAAATGACGTCTATCCAACGGCAATAAGATTGGCGTTGCTCTTCAGCTACCGGGAGCTATCGACCGCGATTGAACGACTGGCCTCCGCATTCGAAGCAAAGGCTGGAGAATTCGGAGACATCGTCAAACTTGGAAGAACCCAACTCCAGGACGCTGTCCCGATGACGCTCGGACAGGAGTTCATGGCCTTTGCCGTGACCCTGCGAGAGGATGTCCTCCGACTAGAGGAGGCGGCTCGACTCCTTGAAGAGATAAATCTTGGTGGTACCGCGATTGGAACAGGTATCACGGCTGATCCCGCCTACACGACGATCGCAACACAAGAGCTCTGTAGGATTACCGGGATCGAGCTACGACCGGCATCGGACCTTGTCGAGGCCTGTTGGGATACCGGCGCCTTCGTGCACTTTTCCGGAACCTTGAAAAGGACAGCGGTAAAACTGTCCAAGATCTCGAACGATCTACGGCTGCTTTCCAGCGGCCCGCGCGGCGGCTTTGGCGAGATTAATCTCCCTCCGATGCAACCAGGCTCGTCAATCATGCCCGGAAAAGTGAACCCTGTCATTCCGGAGGTTGTGAACCAGGTTGCATTCCAGGTCATCGGAGCAGACCTTGTTGTAACGTTGGCAGCTGAAGCCGGACAGTTGCAATTGAACGCGATGGAGCCGGTGATTGTTTTCAACCTGTTGCAGTCGATGAAGCTGTTGACGAATGCGAGCGAGACGCTCACCGCCAAATGCATTGTCGGCATCACCGCCAACATCGAGCGTTGCCGGCAGAACCTTGAAGCTGGCACTGCACTGGCGACTGCACTTGTATCACTTCTCGGGTATGAGCGATCCGCGCAAATCGCGAAGGAGGTTCTGGAAACCGGCCGTACTATAAGCGAGGTACTTGAGACGACGCTGGCGCTGCCGGCGAGCGTCAAGAACGACCTGCTAAATCCTCTCCATCTCACGAAGCCGTCGAGACTTCGGACACCGAACTGCTAACGTGCGAAGGGCGACCCACGCAGGTCAGGAATGGTAAGCGTGGAGCTCGCCTTCGCAGGCTTGCACTGCGCAGAGCCGGGAAGCGCACTGGTTCAAGCACGTCGCGGGACGGGCAAGCTCTTTTAACGCGCTTTGAGTATTCGAGCTGGCCCGCCTGCCTAGAACGCAGAAACTAGGGCCACCAACGAGTCGCGTTGAACTAACGCAGCGCCCTCGCGAGCTTCGCCAGCTTTTTCCAAGAACGACCAGATAGGGCCTGACGAAAGGAAGAGAAGGCCGATCAGGACCGCAGCAACGGCGAGATGAAGATTGGCGGTTTTGGCATATCGGATAAACACCACTTTTTCCTCCAGGTTCCTCTGTAGATTTGAGTGTCATTGAAACTGCTTTTGTTGTCCCCTTCTCACTCTTCATCTAAGTGACGCAAGTTGACGCACGCTAATGGTGGGCGACGGCGGCACGTGCGCGGTTTCGACCTGCAGATCGGAATCGGTGTTGCGTGGGGTCAAGATAGACCCAACGGCGGCTTGCGTTGATTTTAGTTGCGACCAAACAACACAGCTGGCCGCCTTCCCTTGAAGCGCAGAAGTCCCTCATTTCCTCGGGCGAGCCAGAGATCGGTGACAGCGATCATGTCGTCGCGAGACGTTACGACCTCTGTACACATATGTTCTAGTTTTGTGCTTTTGGGATCGCATAATGTATCGACTGGAATGTGCCGAGGGTCCGGCTATGCTGCTCTATCGATTTCCGGGATCAGCTCCAGTTCGCCATGAAGCGCTATTTCCTCTGTCTTGAGGTTGAAGCTGGTCTGCATGTTCATCCAAAATTCCGGCGTTGTGCGGAAATACTTGGCGAGGCGCAGAGCGGTATCCGTGGTTATCGGTGTTTGCTCCGCCGCTATACGTTCGATGCGGGTGCGCGGAACATTGAGCTTTTTCGCCAGTGCACCGGCGCTCATGTTCAGCGGAAGTAGGTACTCCTCGCGAAGGATTTCGCCCGGATGGACCGGCGGAAGGATATGGGTCATCTCAAGCTCCCTGTGTGCCACGATTGGCCTTCAATGGTAGTCAACGATTTCGACGTCTTCGATGCCGGCCTCTGTCCATATGAAGCATATGCGCCACTGATCATTGATCCGGATCGAATGTTGGCCTTCTCTGTCGCCCTTAAGGGCTTCAAGTCGATTTCCCGGAGGGGAACGCAGGTCGTCGAGAGCGGCTGCGCTGTTCAGGATCGTCAATTTACGAACAGCCGACCTCACGATGTCTGAAGGAAAACCTTTTGGTGCTTTGCCGCGTGCAACAGCTTCGGTCTTGGCATCCTTAAATGACCTGATCACGTCCGGCTCTTCATGTTTGTATCATATGGTGATACTGGTGAAAGTCAACCAATACGTATCACTGCGCGATACAGATTCGCAATCGCAATCCGGTTTATGCCATCCGAAGGATGCCCATCCTCGGTTCGATTTCCTCTCAAGAGTAAAGATCCGATGATTTGGGACGTCTCGAATCCCGACAACGTGACCGCACCGGAAACGGTTCTGCGTCCGATTCCGCTTAACCCGGGCAGGTCGGGCTGTGGTCAGTTGTCAGTCGAGCCCGATAACCTTCGCTGGTGCGAAGGTTTGAAAAGTCTTGACACCGGAAATCATACCGGACTTGAAAAGAGGTGTGCCGATGGCGCCTTTCATCCAGCACTCCCTCTTTTTCTTGATGTAGGTGAATGCAACACACCGGTCATTGTCGATGCAGGCCAGTCGGCACTGAAGTGGCGTTGCGTTCGCGATTGACGCGCGAACGCCCAGGTCGCCTCCAGGCAGATCAACATCCTCGAATAGCGCTTTCTTCGGATCGATTGTGCCCATGCTAAATGGCGTTGGATCTGCGTCCGCGCTTGCCAGGAATTTCCCAGAGATAGCGACCGAGTTTCCGTCCGCGCGACCTTCGTTTGCTTTCAGAAAGCAATTTGGTCCCCGAACAATCTTCGGATTGGCATTGAAGGTGAACGCCTTACAGACGCCGTTCATCTCTAGACAACTCGTCGCGCATTCGGCGACGTCGACCGTCCTCTTTGAAGCGAGGTCATCGCCAAACAGGTCAAGGCCAGCGTAGACAGCGATACGCGTCGGCTTACGGGCGAACTCTTCAATTGCCGACAGTTTCTCACTCTGACCGGGATCGATCGCCGATGGGTCAGAAGCGGCCGCTTGTTGGCTGTTTGCTTCAGGAGTGGGTACTGCGCTTGTGTTTGCCGTCGAGGATGGTGCGCCTTCGGGATTGACGGCCGGAGTTGTGGGGATCGGCTCGTTCGAGGCCGTCGTCGCGCCCTTGCGATTGAGCTTGTAGCGACTGATTTCCTCGCTCGAGAACACATGCATCTGCGACGGAGGCGTCTTGAACATTGTTGTCATGACTTCTGCCGACGTATCGAAGCGAGCGAGCATGTCGATGATATCGGAAATTGACAGCTGTGCGTTCACCAGGTCGTTCGATTCACTGGAGATCTGGTGCACGCCAAGCTCACCGTCCACCTGGCGTTCGACACCCGCCATAAAAATAAACGCGCAGGCCGAGTAGCAGCCTTTCCCTTTCGGAATAAAGGTGGAGAGGCGCCTCTCATGCACGTCGTCGGCAATCAACAGTGCCATTTGGACAGCGCCGCCGACGCTATCGAGCACCAGCAACCTGGCTTTCTGTGATGCATGCAGCGCCCGCCGGAAGTTCAGGGCGGAATAGAGGTCGATCTCGCCCGTGAGCGTGATGACGCTGGGGTCACTCTCCTCGAACGAGAAGGGACCAAATTTTTTTGTGGCGGCGAGCGCTGGATGACACACAAGCGAAAGGGCCAGGCAGAACGCCCATATGCGAATGAAGCCGAACGGAAAACTCGGCAAGATTGATACTCCCACGCTCTGTTTATATTCAGAGAACATTGATCAAATTGAAGTTGCAACTTAAAAAAGCCGCAACAGTTAACAGGCGACATAACGCGGATGTCGGTCCCGGGTTCGGATACTATTTCGTTGGCTTGCCGTCCTCCAGGAACCGTTGAATGATACAACCCTGGGGCGGGGAGTATCATGCGACGATTTCTTGTTGGCGGGTCCGTAGCTGCGGCATTGATCTATTGGCTAGGCTCGACTAGCGACGAGCGGGCGGCGGTCAGTGAAACGCCGCTTCCTTCAGCAAGAATTGTCGTACAAGAACAGAAACCTGCGGCCGCAGACGGCGTCCAAGTCTCTGCAGCTACGCCTCAGCAACCCCAGTCCGCCGCAGCTAAAGCGTCGCCACTGAGGAAATGTTCGCCACGGTTTTCGTTCGCGGCAAGCGTGTCGCCCTACGGGAGGGACCGGGCAAAGAGTTCCGTGTCCTCGATCGCTACGATGCGGGACGGCCGATCCGCTTACTGTCTGTCGATGGGGAGTGGTCGCATGTCCAAGACGATCTCACGCGGCGGGAGGGGTGGATCGCATCGCATCTCCTAAGTTCCGGCAAACCTTGGTCAGAGCTAAGAGGCGATACACCTGCATCCGTAGAGGCATCTCGTGAAAATCCGATCGAAGCTCCGCGGATTTCCGACACCATGGTTGTACAGCGCATCATCGCTGAGTCGATCTCCGGTTACAGCGGCTCCTGCCCATGCCCGGAGAGCCGCGATCGGGCTGGACGGCGCTGCGGACGTAGGAGCGCGTATTCGAAGCCGGGTGGGGCAGCCCCAATCTGTTATCCAGGCGACGTCTCAAAGGCCATGATCGATGCGTTTCGCTCGCGATTGTGACGGAATGCGGTTCTGCTGTAGACGGCTCGGGTCCAGCGGCTCAGCGTTCACCGAAGGCCACCGGAGTTCATCGCCAGTTGAACGCGGTGCTGAAGTCGGGTCTGAATTTTCGAAGGCGAGGCAAGAACTGGTCCGCGTTGCTGACCAACTCGTCATTCGACGCGAGGCAGATCACCCCACCTTATCCTCAGAAGAGGTTTCGCCGTTTTAGGAAGCTTCGAGCGATCGACCATCCGCGATGAGACTTCAAAGTCCGCGTTGATCTTCACGACGAGCAACTTGCTAAAGTTGCTTGATACCTTCACGAAAACCTCGTCCTTGGACTTGAATGGCGTGATCGTTTTGATCTCAACGTGATCGTTGCCAAGCCGACCGTCGGCACCCTGCGCGTAGTTCTTGTTCAGCTTTATGCCGTAGGTGATGGCGCCGAAGAGTTCTCCTATGTCTCCGTACACATTCAGATGACGACCTGTCTCAAGGTGGTAGCTTTCTGCCAGTGACAAGAGCTCTTGAAAATACGGGATCAAAGGCCTGATTGCATTGGGATATTTGGCGCGCCACTCCTGGTATCGGAGCTGCTCTTCCACGTCGGACCAGGAAACCCACTCGCCGTCGTCATAGAAGGCGCGATCCCAGATATCAGCATCCATTCTTCACCTCCTGGAAGTCCGACCTTCGCGACCCAGCCCTTGCGATCTTATGGTCGATCCATACAGAAAGGCCGTTCCAGAGTTCTTGGTTCAGGCCGACGTGACGAGCGATCGCAATGATCTGCTGGTAGGAGATCGGCGTGATCGCAGCTTGGCCAGCGAGGCTGGGATCCACCAGGCCCCGCTTCACCTTCCGCGCCGTCGGGAAACTGGGGTGATCGGCAAAGGCTGCGAGGGCTGCCGCTTGAAGGTTGCGGTGCTTGCCTATTGCCGCCGCCAGCACGGCGTTGCGCATCCACTGATAGGCGTCTCCCTTAAATGGACAGGGCGTGTGATCAACGCCCGGATCGAGCGCGAAGGCCTCTGGGATGTATTCCCAGTACCGAATGCCCTTGCCTGTAAGAGCGCAATGCGCGCGCACGCCGTTGCCTGGGTTGATTTGGTCAGCGTAGCTTCCGTTGCATTGTCGTTTGCCCGAGCGCGACACGGCCGTTTGGCTACATTGCCCTCCGGGTTCGGTGAACTTGCACTCGATGACGAGCGCGGCCAGCGAGCCGACGGCAAGGACGTCGACTTGCGTGGGCCTCGGTTCTCTCAGCAGCCGATCGCTGTCCATCCACTCGAGTGTTATCGCCCATGGACCGCCTGATGCCACTCCCACACGCTCGGCGATGGCGTTGAGGACGCGGTCGCGATCGGCGCTCATCTTGAGTGTGCCGAACACGTCGATTGCGATGGCTTGCGACGAATGCGCCTTGTGTGCCTGAATTCGATTGGCTCGGTCACGGTGCCAAGGGAATGTCCTCCAGTCCTTGATCGCTCCGTGGCTTCCCGGATACAGATTTTCGCGAACTGCCTCGAAATCGGAGATCATGTCGGGCTGCCTCAATTCCATCAAGCCAATGCGATGTGTTCCTCCAATGGAAGTGGCTCGACCGTGCAGGCATTCGTGATGAGCGCGCGTTAGGTGACACTCGGCTTGTCCACCAACTTTTCGACCAAGCGCCTGAGTTCCGACGGGGTCGTTTGGCCAGCCACGACCTCGTAGTACCCGATCCCGGCGCGTCGCAGCGCCTCCTTCTTTACCGCGTCACGCGCGGCCGCGGCGCCTTGATGGTGCGCTCCGCCCTGGTATTCGATGACATGCCGAGGTTGGCAGTTGCTGTCTACGAGCAGCAAGTCGACACGTTTGGAGTTGATGCAACGGTAGGCGTCCGCATCGGTGCTTCGGAGGATCTCACCGAGCGAAACCTGCGCCATTACCTGCCAGGAAGGATTGCAGCCGATCACGATGCTGTCCAGTTCCCGAAACACCCGGGCCTCGCTCTTATTCAGCAACGGCTGAATATTGAAATCCGAGCGCATCACGATACGCAGTTGATCGGTGGCGTCGACCGGCTTCGATGGCTCCGTAACTGGCATCTGTTGCCAAGGTCCCACTACAATGCGCTCGTGGCTGCGCCTTTCCTCCCAGCGTGATCTGTTTTTCTCCCGCCACGCCTGCTTTCTCATCGTGGCTAGGAACTGCTCAATGGCCATGCCGATCAGGAGGCCGATAAACAGCACGGCGATCAGCAGTTCAGGCTTTTCGAAGTCTGCAACGGTTATACTGCCCGAAGCGACTACTGCGGCCGCTCCGATGATTAGCCAAGGCGCTGCGAACAGCACCGACCTTTGGCGATATTGCATGCCCCTCTCCAGATTTCCCGCCAAGATAGTAGAACGCTCGGAGGACGCGCGAAAAGTCGCCCAAAAGGATTAGGTTCCGCGGGACGCAGAGCCAGCAGCTATCGCATGCGAAAGCCTGGGCGGAAGGTTCGCTTCCCTTGGGGCGAGAAGCAGGATTGCACTGTTCATTTTGTGACCAAACCAGCGAAGCTTTTCAAAGCCGCAGTTCGCGAAAGGCAGGTCTCCATCGAAATGGGGATCAAAAACCTGTTGCATAGTTGCCGCTTTCCTATATCTTATAACTTATAAGTTAGAAACAGCGGGAGCAATTCCTTGTCAGTGCGACAGACACCAGGCGGCCACCTTTTGGTGGCGCGCAGCCATGAACTATTGTCCGACGAACAGCTTGCCTTCCTTCATGAGCGTGCGCGCTTCATCAGGCTCGAGACGCTTCGGTTGATCTCGATCGCCAAAGTGGGCCACTACACCTCGGTCTTCTCCTGTGCGGAGATCTTTGCGGCGCTCTATTACGATGTGATGCGGCTTCGAAAGGGCGAGCCGGCCTGGACCGACCGGGACCGCTTCCTGATGGGCAAGGGCCATGCGGCCGTTGGGCTTTTCCCCATTCTCGCCGATCTCGGCTTCTTCGATCCCGCATGGCTTGAAAGCTACACGCGGCTCGGCAGCCCCCTCGGCGATCACCCTGATATGACGAAGGTCCCCGGCGTCGATTTCAGCTCCGGGTCTATCGGTCATGCCCTGTCGAACGGCGTCGGCATGCTGCTTGGCGCGCGCTTCCAGCAGCGTGATTTCAATGCCTTCGTCCTCCTCGGCGACGGGGAAATGCAGGAGGGCCAGGTCTGGGAAGCCGCCTTGTCCGCCGCCTCGCACAATCTCTCCAACCTGATCGCCATCGTCGATCGCAACGGCTACCAGCTCGACGGCAAGGTCGACGACGTCATGGCGATAGAACCGCTTGATGAGAAATGGCGCGCCTTCGGCTGGGAGGTTCACACCGTCGACGGCCATGACCTTGAGGCGCTGACGACGCTGCTGCGCGCCGTGAAGGCCGACCGTGCTCGCACAAAGCCGTGCTGCATCATCGCCCGCACCGTGAAGGGCAAGGGCATCGACTACATGGAAACCGAACCCGGCTGGCATCTCGGCTATCTCGGTGCGGAAGATGAGGCCAAGGCCCGCGAAACGATCATGAACACGGTAATTTCCCAATGACCCAACTGCTTTCCAAGGACTCGTGGCAGTACCGCGAGATCAACCGCCGCGCGCCCTCGCTCCCCACGCTGTCGAATGCGCTCATCGCCCTTGCCGACGCCGGCCATCCCGTCATGGCGGGCACGGCCGACCTGCAATATTCGAACGGTCTTTCCGGTTTCGCCCAGCGCTATCCCGAGCGTTTCGTGCAGTTCGGCATTTCCGAGCAGAACATGGTCTCGGCTGCCGCTGGTATGGCGACGACAGGCGTCATTCCGTATGTGGCGACCTTCGCCTCGTTCCTCGCGCTTTTGTGCTGCGAGCAAATCCGCATGGATGTCGCCTATTGCAAGCAACCGGTTCGCCTGATCGGGCATCACACCGGCATTTCGCTAGGCTTCTACGGGACGTCCCATCATGCGACCGAAGACATTGCCATCATGCGCAGCATTGCCAACCTCGCCGTCGTGTCGACGGCGGATGGGCCGGCGCTCGATGCAGCCCTCAGGGCGACCGTCGACTATCCGCTCCCCATCTATTTCCGCATCCACCGCGGGCACGATCCGGTCGTCTACGAGAACGGCGTCGCATTCGAACTCGGCAGGGCGATCGTACACGGCATCGGCAAAGACATCACGATCATAGCAGCGGGCTATCCCGTGCATGGCGCCAAGCGCGCGATGGAGGAGCTGAATGCCGCAGGCCATTCCGTCGGGCTAATCGACATGCATTCGATCAAGCCGCTCGACGAGGATGCGATCCTCGAGGCCTCCGCCCGTTCGAAAGTCATCCTGACGGTCGAGGAGCACAACATCCTCGGCGGGCTCGGCGGGGCCGTCGCCGAAGTGTTGGCCGAAAAGGGCAGGGGCGCCCGCCTCGTCCGGCACGGCATCCGCGACGAATACAGCCTGATCGCACCCCCCACCCATCTCTACAGGCACTACCGCCTGGACGGCGACGGCATCCGGGCCGTGGCGCTCGAGAGCATTGCGTAAGGAGAATGCCGATGTCGACGAACAACGAAACGATCGCCGCGCGCGCGGAAGCCGTCATACCCGGCGGCCTGTTGAGTCCTAGCCGGCGCCTCGGCGCGCCGATCGCCTTCGCCAGGGCCGAGGGAGCCTATCTCTACGATGCCGATGGCAACCGCTACACCGACTATCACTGCGCCTTCGGTGCCAATGTGCTCGGCCATCGACCGCCCGCCGTCGCTGCCGCGATTGCCGAGACGGCCGAAAACCTCGACCTGATCGGTGCCGGCGTGCTGGAGCTGGAGGTCGAGGTGGCCGAACTCCTCGTGCACGTGATCCCCTGCGCCGATCAGGTGGCATTTTGCAGCAGCGGCTCGGAGGCAACCTACCATGCCCTGCGTCTCGCCCGCGCCTATACGGGGCGGAAGCAGATCATCAAGTTCCAGGGCGGCTACCATGGCTGGCACGATTATGTCGCCATGAACGGCCAGTCGAGCCGCCAGATGATCGGCTCCTACGACCCAATGTCCGACGGCATGCTGTTTGATGCCGCCCGCCACACCGCCATCCTGCCCTATAACGATGCCGGTGCCGTCGAGGACTACATCCGTAAAAACCCCGGCGAGGTCGCGGCGATCATCGTCGAGCCTATCGCGCACAATATGGGCGCGGTCATCGCCGAGAGGCAGTTCCTTTCCGACCTGCGCCGGATCACCGCCGAGCACGGTGTTGTCCTCATCTTCGACGAGGTGATCACCGGTTTCCGGCACGCGCTTGGCGGCTACCAGTCGATCGTCGGCGTCACGCCCGACCTTTCGACCTTCGGCAAGGCCGCAACGAGCGGCTATCCGATCGGCATCGTTGCCGGCCGGCGCGACATCATGGAGCGGGTGGGCCGCACGGGCGAGGGCGCCGTCTTCATGGGTGGCACGTTCAACGGCACGCCGTCCTCGATGGCGGCCGTAAAGGCGACGATTGAGGAGCTAGCGAGACCGGGCGTCTACGAGCGGCTGTTCGAGCTTGGCGCCTATCTCCGCGGCGAGATAGACGGCATCATAGCGCGGCACGGCCTGAAGGCGCAGGCCGCCGGTTTCGGCTCGGTCTGGCTCGTCTACTTCTTTGACGGCGAGTTCCGCCAATACACGGACCTCCTGCGCAACGACAACAATCTCGACATGCGCTTCCGGCGGGCGCTGATCGCCGGCCGGCAGGTCTTCCAGCCGCTTCAGCTCAAACGACTTTACCTCTCGCTGAGTCACGATCGCGCCGTCATAGACGACACGCTCGAACTCATCGACACGACCATGGCCGGCCTCGCGCGTTCCGCCGCGGCCTGATCATTCAAACCTGCTCTCAAAGATAAAAGGGGAACCCATGAGAACTCGGTTTTTTGCGATGATGACGAGTGCCACACTCGTCGTCGCGTCTCCAGCGCTGTCACGCGACCTGACCGTCGTCGGCTTCGGCGGCGCGACACAGGAAGCGATGCGCGAAACGCTCTTCAAGCCTTTTCAGGAGAAAGCCGGCGCGCCGCTACTGGAGGAATCCTATACGGGCGGCATCGCCAAGGTGAAGGCCATGGTCGAGACGGGCACGACCACCTGGGATGTCGTTCAGATGGACGAGAACGAGATGATCCTCGCCTGCGACCAGGGTCTGCTGGAGCCATTCGATTGGGCCAGTCTGCCGAACAGCGCCGAGATTATCGAGCCGGCCAAGTCCGATTGCGGCGTCGGCGCCTTCGTCTGGTCGAAGATCCTCGCCTATGACGGCGACAAGACGAGCGGCGTCACGTCCTGGGCGGATTTCTGGAACCTTGAGAAATGGCCGGGAAAGCGCGGGTTGCGCAAGCAGGCGCGTATGACGCTTGAAGTCGCCCTGCTCGCCGACGGCGCAAAGCCCGAGGAGCTTTACGCCATCCTGGCGACGAAGGAAGGACAGGACCGCGCCTTTGCCAAGCTCGACGAGATCAAGTCGAGCATCCAGTGGTGGGAGAGCGGTGCTCAGCCGATGGAATGGCTGGCCTCCGGCGAGGTGACGATGACCTCCGCCTATAACGGGCGCGTCATCGCCGCAAACCAGCAGGGACGGCATTTCAAGATGTCCTGGACCAACCAGCTCTATGCAATGGACTTCTGGGCCATTCCGAAGGGCGGCAACAGGGACCAGGCGTTCGGCATCGTCAACTTCATGACCAGCCCCGACCCGCAGAAGGCCTTTGCCGAGAAGATGGTCTACGGCGTGACCAATGCCAAGGCGATGGACAGCATCTCCGCCGACATCAAGCCGCAGCTTCCGACGGCCGAGGAGAACATGGCGGGTGCGCTTGCCGTCAGCACGCCGTTCTGGGTGGATCACGAAGAGGAACTTCAGCAGCGCTTCAACCGATGGGTCGCACAATAAGGGAGGATGTCATGAGCTATCGTGGGTTTTTCGGCGGGCTGGGCTTGCTCGTCGCCCTGGCGGGGGCTCCCGCCGCTTTCGCCGATGCCGGCAAGTTGACTGTCGTCGGTGCCGGCGGCGTACTGCAGGATGCCGAGCGCAAGGCCTTCTTCGAGCCCTTCGCGACGTCGTCCGGCGTAGTGCTTACGGAAGATTCCTATTCCGGGCAGATGGCCAAGGTGCGTGCCATGGTCGACAGCGGCAGCGTCTCCTGGGACGTCATGCAGGTGGAGCAGAACACGCTTCTATCCGGTTGCGCCGAGGGCCTTTTCGAGGAACTTGACTGGAGCAGGATCGGCAAGCGGGAGGACTTCATTCCCGAAGCCTATAGCGATTGCGGCGTCGGCGCCTTCGTCTGGTCCATGGTACCGAGCTACGACAAGGTGAAACTGGCGGATGGGCCGAAGAACTGGGCAGACCTGTGGAATGTCGAGAAATGGCCCGGCAAGCGAGGGTTCCGCCAAACGGCGAAGATGACGCTCGAAATCGCACTGCTTGCGGACGGTGTTGCCAAGGACAAGGTCTATGAGGTGCTTGCCACGGATGAGGGCCAGGACCGCGCTTTCGCCAAGCTCGACGAGATCAAGCCGTCGATCCTCTGGTGGGCGACGGGTGCGGAATCCGTCGAGCGCCTTGCCGCTGGTGACGTCGTCGCCACGGCGACCTTCAACGGCCGCGTCGCGGCGGCCAATGCCTCCGGCAAGGACTTCGCACTCATTTGGGACGGTCAGGTCTTCGGCATCGACTACTGGGGCATCGTGAAGGGCTCGCCCAATCGGGAGAATGCGCAGAAGTTCATCGCCTTCGCCTCGACCGAGAGTGCCCAGGCAGCATTCCCGCAGCATATCGCCTATGGCGTCACTAATCTTGCGGCCATTCGCGGCGTCAAGCCGGAAATCGCGAAGGATCTTCCGACGACCGAGGCGAACATGGCCTCGGCGGTAGCGCTCAACACCGAGTTCTGGGCCGACCACGGCGAGGCGCTCGAGGCGAGATTTGCGACATGGCGCGCGCAATGACGTCGGTTGTTTTCCCGGGGCCGCGCATTGGCGCGACCGACGGCCAGCAAGGGCGGGTGTCCGCCCTTGCCACCGGCTTTCGCGCCGACAGACGGCGGCAGACGATCGGCAGCCTTGTTCTGATCGGTCCTCTCGTCGCCTTCATCGTCTTCGCCTTCGTGCTACCGCTCGGCACGATGCTGTTCCATGCCATCAACAATCCCGAGGTCCGCAATGCCTTTCCAATGACGCTCGCCTCGCTGGAGGATTGGGACGGGATGGGAACGCCGCCCGATGCGGCCTTCGACGCTCTGGCTGCTGACATCCGCGCGAGTGCCGATCCCAAGACCATGGCGGAGGCGGGTCGCCGACTGAACTACGAGATCACCGGGTTCCGGAGCCTTCTCGCAAAAACGGTCCGAACGGTCCGCAAAGCGCCGGAGCAACCCGCCAGGACACAGTTGCTCGCCATCGACGGGAACTGGTTCAACCCTGCCTATTGGCGGGTCATCCAGCGCAACGGCGCACCGCTGACGGCCTTCTACCTGCTCTCGGCCGTCGACCTGCGCCCCGGGGAGAACGGCGGCGTGCAGATGGCGCCGCCGGAGGAGCGGCTGTTCCTCTCAACGCTGATGCGGACTTTGACGATCAGTGCGTTGGTCACGCTGATCTGCCTCTTCGTCGCCTATCCGATTGCCAACGCAATCGTCGCCATCGGTGCGCGTTTCTCGGCGATCATGCTGGCCTGCGTGCTCTTGCCGTTCTGGACGTCGCTCCTGGTGCGGACGAGTGCCTGGATCGTCATCCTGCAGAAGGAAGGTGTGGTGAACCGCCTGCTTCAGGCGCTGAACATCACGAACGCGCCGCTCGAGCTCGTATTCAACCGGACCGGCCTCTACATCGCGATGGTGCATATCCTACTGCCATTCATGGTGCTGCCGCTGGTCAGCGTCATGAAAGGCATCTCGCCGTCTTATGTCAAAGCCTCCGCTTCGCTCGGTGCCGGACCCGTCACGACGTTTCTTCGGGTCTATTTGCCGCTCACGCTGCCGGGTGTCGGCGCGGGATGCCTTCTCACCTTCATCATCTCCGCCGGCTACTACGTCACGCCCACTCTCGTCGGCGGTGCATCGGACCAGATGCTGAGCTACTTCGTGGCCTTCTATGCCAACACGACGATCAACTGGGGCATGTCCGCCGCGCTCGGCGTCCTGCTTCTGACCTGTATCCTCGCGCTCTACGGGATTGTCGGGCGGATCGTCGGCATCGGCCGCATCGTTGGAATGGAGTGAGAGATGCCTGTTGCCTTGAGACGCGTACAGATAGCCTTCTGCTGCCTCGCGATGATCTTCCTCATCGGGCCGACGATCGTGGTCATCCCGATCTCCTTCAGCTCGGCAAACTTCCTATCCTATCCGCTGCCGGGCTTTTCCCTGCAATGGTATGAGAAGATCCTGCAGCCGCTGCCCTGGATGTCGGCACTCCTCAACAGCCTGATCATTGGCGCCGGCGCGACTCTGGTGTCCACGGTGCTGGGCACGCTGGCAGCACTCGGCATGTCGCGTGGCCGACTTCCGGCGCGGTCCATGATCCTGGCGGTGGTGATCTCGCCGATGATCGTGCCCGTCGTCATCAGCGGCGTCGGAATGTATTTCTTCTTCGCGAAGCTGGGCCTTGTCGCGTCCTTCCTAGGCCTCGTTCTCGCCCACGCGGTTCTGGCGGTGCCCTTCGTGCTGATCACGGTTACCGCCACGCTGAAGAACTTCGACGTGAACCTCGTTCGGGCCGCAGCAAGCCTCGGCGCGAGTCCCTTCCATGCCTTCCGTACGGTGACGCTGCCACTCATCGCGCCGGGCGTTATCTCGGGTGCGCTCTTCGCTTTCGTCTTTTCGTTCGACGAGGTCGTCGTCGCGCTCTTTATCAGCGGGCCGGGCCAGCGCACTCTACCGCGCCAGATGTTCGATGGTCTTCGGGACAATATAGATCCGTCGATCCTGGCGATGTCGACATTGCTCGTGATCATCTCCATGGTCCTGATGGGGGGCGGGGCCATGGCCCAGAAGCGTGCCGCCACAAACCGTTCGACTGCCAATGTATAGAGGTGAAGGAATGATCATCGTAACAGGTGCCACGCACGGGATAGGGCGGGCCTGCGTGGAGAAGCTTGCAGCGGCCGGCGCCCGGGTGGTGGCGACGGGCCGGGATGCGGAGGCGGGCAGGGCGCTCGAGGAGATTAGTCCGGGCGTCACCTTCCTGCCCGGCGATGTCAGCCGCGAAGAGGATTGCCGGCGCGTCATCGACCGTGCGCTCGACCTTGGCGGGGGCCATCTTTCGGGCCTCGTCAACAATGCCGGCATGTCGAAGCGCATTTCCTTCGCTTCCGCTACGCAGGGCGATTGGGACGAGGTGCTGGCGGTCAATGCTCGCAGCACGTTCCTTTTCATCCGCCACGCGCTGGAAGGCCTGCGGCGCGGCAGGGGATCAGTCGTCAACATCGCCAGCATCGCCGGAAAGACCGGCGAGGAGGGGCTGGCTGTTTACTGCGCCTCGAAGGCTGCCGTCATCGGCCTCACCCAAGCGCTGGCACTCGAGTTCGGCGACGAGGTGCGTTTCAATGCCGTCTGCCCTGGCCAGATCGAAACGCGCATGATGGACAAGATCATGAGTGATGCCTTGCGCAAGAAGCAGCTCGAACTGCGCATCCCCGCCAATCGCTTCGGGGCCCCGCAGGAAGTGGCGGATGTCGTCGCCTGGCTGCTGTCGGATCAGTCGACCTATGTCAACGGCACGGTTGTGACCGTGGATGGCGGGGAGACCGCCGGCCTGCGCACCCCGCGCATCGCGCAGGTCTAGGACCTCGCCGGCGCCGGTTTCACTCGGCGCCGCGTTCTTCGAAATAGCGCAGGAGACTGGGCGAGGCCCGCTGGATGTCGTTTTCGATGGCCTGGCGGGCCTTCTTCTTGTCGCCGAGCCTCAGCGCTTCGATCAGATGGTCGTGTTCCTCCGCGCCGGTATAGCCGTGCGGGATTTCCCGGTAGTAGACGTTGAGGATCGGCCCCATCGAGACCCACATGCTCTCGATCTGGCCGACCAGCATCGGCATGCGCGACAGACGGTAGACACCGAAGTGGAAGGCACGATTGGAGGAGCGCGCCTCCTCCAGATTGCCGGCCTTTTCATTTTTCACGAAGGCGGCGTGGAAGCTTTCGAGCTGCGTCAGATCGGCGGCGGTCACATGGTCGGTGGCGTGCTCTGCAGCCAGCCCCTCGAGTGCCATGCGGATGAGCTTGATCTGGATGTAGCGGGCGCGGCTGAGGTCAGGCACCGTGACGAACCGGCCGGAGCGCAGTTCGAGAGCCTGTTCGCTAACGAGCCTCAGGCAGGCCTCGCGCACCGGCGTGACGCTGGTCCCGAGCTGCTCTGCGAGATCCTGCATGAGGAGACGGTCGCCCGGAGCGAAGTTACCGATGATAAGGCCTTCGCGCACCTTGTTGTATATCCGGGCGGACAGGCTGCCCGCTTCGCCGGGCTGCATCTCCATAACGCTCATGGGAATTCTCCTCATCTTTTTTGCAGCTCTAGCTGAAAATGCCCGGAGCCGCCAATCGCTTATATCCTATCGCTCGCCGCGGCGGCGGGACGTCGCAAAAAGTTTCTCGCCTCTGGCGAAATTCACTTGCATGCGCCTTCTGATAACTTATAACTTATAAAATAGCAAACACGGTTTCGGAGGCTACCTTGCACAATTCGCTGCGGGCGCGCGACATGGCGTACCACTTCCATTCACAGACCAACCCGCGCAGGCATGAGGCCGAGGGCCCCTTGATGATCACGGCGGGGGAGGGTTGCTACGTCATCGACGAGATGGGAAATCGCTATCTCGAGGGCATGGGAGGCCTCTGGTGCGCCTCGCTCGGCTTTCGCAACGAGCGCCTTGCCGACGTTGCGGCAAGCCAGATGCGCAGGCTCGCCACCTATCACACCTTCAATCACCGCTCGAACGACCCGACGGTGGATGTCGTCGAGCAGATCGCGACGCTTTCCCCCATTCCGGGGAGCAAGGTCTTCCTCGTGAATTCCGGCTCGGAAGCCAACGACACGATGATCAAGCTTGCCTGGTACTACAATGTCGCGCGTGGCAAGCCTGGCAAGCGCAAGATCATTAGCCGAAAGGGCGCCTTTCACGGCAGCACCGTCATGGGGGCGGCCCTCGGCGGGCTTCCACACATGCATGAGAGCTTCAACATGCCCGGCCTCAACGTGATCTACACGGAGAAGCCGCACTACTACCGCAACGCCCTGCTGGATGAGAGCGAGGAGGCTTATTGTGTCCGGCTGATTGCCGCGCTGGGGGCCCTGATAGAGGCGGAAGGGCCGGAAACCATCGCCGCGATGATCGCCGAGCCGATCATGGGGGCGGGCGGCGTCGTCACGCCGCCGGCGGGATACTTCCCAGCGCTGCGACAGCTTCTGACGAAGCATGACATCCTGCTTCTTGCGGACGAGGTCGTCTCCGGTTTCGGGCGAACCGGAAAGTGGTTCGGGTCCGAGGCGCTCGGCTTCGTTCCGGACATGATGTCGGTCGCCAAGGGCCTGTCCTCCGGCTACCTGCCCATCGCCGCGGCGGTGATCGGCGATCATGTCTACCAGGCCATTGCCGGCGAAGCCGATCGAATCGGCGTCTTCGGCCATGGCTTCACCTATTCCGGCCATCCGGTCACCGCTGCGGTGGCGGCCGATGTGCTGCGCATCTACCAGGAAATGGATGCGCCGGGCCGAGCCGCCGAACTTGGCCGCCGTCTGTTCGCCGCGCTCGACGCGCGCATTGCGCGTTATTCCCTTGTCGGCGAGATCAGGGGAACCGGCTTCCTTGCCGGCATCGAGCTGGTGGCCGACAAGTCGCGCCGTGCGCCCTTCGATCCCGCTCTGAAGGTCGGCACACTGGTCGAACAGCGCTGCCGGGCGCATGGCGTCATGATTCGCAACATGGGCGACGTCATTTCCATATGCCCGCCCTTCGTCATGACGCCCGAGGAAGTCGACCAGCTTGTCGACGGCATAGCGGCGGCGCTTGACGATGTTGCCGACCGGCTTGCAGCGTGAGGGCGTGACGATGGACGATTTTGTCAATCTGGACCTCACCGCGCAGGCGGATCTTGTGAAGTCGGGGCAGGCCACCGCCTGGGAGCTGGTCGAGGCGGCAATCCGGCGTGCCAAAAAGGTGAACCCCACGATCAACGCGATCATCGCGCCACTCTATGACGAAGGGCGCGCGGAAGCGGCGCAGGCGGCCACGGACAGCCTTTTCGCCGGGGCCCCGTTCCTGGTGAAGGACCTTTACTGCCACATGAGCGGCGTGCCCACCACCGGGGCCTCCCGGCTGACCCGGAGCTTCGTGCCTGCCCGAGACAGCGAGCTGATGCGCCGTTACCGCGCGGCCGGCCTCAGCACGTTCGGCAAGACCAACCTGTGTGAATTCGGAACGCTTGGCACAACCGAGCCGAAGCTGTTCGGACCGACGCGCAATCCCTGGAACGTCGGGCGGTCCAGCGGCGGTTCGAGCGGCGGCGCCGGCGCGGCGGTGGCGGCGGGCATCGTGCCGGCGGCGCATGGCGGTGACGGGGCGGGCTCGATCCGCATTCCCGCATCCTGCTGTGGCGTGTTCGGGCTGAAACCCTCCCGCGGACGCATCACGCTGGGGCCGGATCTCGGCGACAGCACGGGCGGGATCGTGAACGAACATGTCCTGTCCCGCAGCGTGCGCGACAGCGCCGCACTCCTCGACGCGACACAGGGTTCGATGCCCGGCGATCCCTACGCCGCGCCTCCCCCTTCGGGCGGCTATGCCGATGCGATCCGGACGAAGCCGCGCCGCCTGCGCATCGGCTTCACGACGGCCTCGCTGCTCGGCACCGCGGTCGATCCCGACTGCGTGGCGGCGACGACCGACGCGGCGCACCTTTGCGAAAGTCTCGGCCACGAGGTCGTGGAATGCGCGCCGTCGATCGACGGGGAAACCTACCGCACCCTGTACAAGCGCTTCTGGGCGATGACAGCGACACGCGCGATCACCGCGCTGGCGCGAAGCCGCGGCGAGGACCCGTCTGGGCTCGTGGCCGAGGTGGAGAGCTTCAATCAGTATCTCTACGGCGTCGGTTCGCGGATCTCGGCGGCCGACTATCTCGTCGATCTCAACTGGTTCCATACGACGGGCAGGACGCTGGCGAATTTCCTGCTCGACGTCGATGTCTGGCTGACCCCGACACTCGGCACGCCGCCGCCGGTACTCGGCCACTTCGATGCCGACAGGCATGGCGGCGAGGCGGTCATGGAGCGCTTCCTCGAGTTTCTCGCCTTCACGACCTTTGCCAACATGGTTGGCTTGCCGGCAATGAGCGTGCCGCTCTACTGGACAGCCGGCGGCCTGCCTGTCGGCACGCAGTTCACCGGCCGGTTCGACGACGAGGCGACATTGCTTCAACTCGCGGCGCAACTGGAAGAGGCGCGGCCCTGGGCGCAGCGCCGACCCGCGGTCCACGCGGCTGAATGACAGATAAAAAGGGGAACCAAAATGTCATCCTCCAACTATGTCGAATTCCTCAACATCGACAAGAGCTACGACGGCCGCAGCCTCGTGGTCGACGATCTCAACCTCACTATCGCGAAGGGTGAGTTCCTGACCATGCTTGGGCCGTCCGGCTCTGGAAAGACGACGAGCCTGATGATGCTCGCGGGCTTCGAGGCGCCAAGCTCCGGCAGTATCCGGATCGACGGACGATCGCTGGAAGCCATGCCGCCACACCGAAGAAACATAGGCATGGTGTTCCAGAACTATGCGCTCTTTCCCCATCTGACGGTCGCTGAAAACTTAGACTACCCATTGCGGGTGCGTAAGGTCGCCAGGCAGGAGCGGAACGCCCGCGTTCGAAGGGCGCTGGAAATGGTCCAGATGGGGGCGATGGGCGGGAGGAAGCCCGCGCAACTGTCGGGCGGGCAGCAGCAGCGCATCGCGCTCGCTCGCGCAATCATCTTTGAGCCGGATGTGGTGTTGATGGACGAACCGCTCGGCGCCCTCGACAAGAACCTGCGTGAACATCTCCAGCTCGAGATCAAGCATCTCCACGAGCGCCTCGGCATAACCGTCGTCTATGTCACGCACGACCAGTCCGAGGCGCTGACCATGTCCGACCGCGTCGCCGTGTTCAACGCCGGCAAGATCGAGCAGCTTGCGCCGCCGAGTGAACTCTACGAACGCCCCTCCACGGCCTTCGTCGCCGGCTTCATCGGAGAAAACAACCGGTTCGTGGGCGAGATCGTCGGCGGTAGCGGGGGCGAATACGGCGTTCGCACGGCGGACGGGCAGGTCATCAGCGTCTCCAGCAGCGCGGCCTTCTCGAACGGCCAGTCCGTCATCGTGTCCCTGCGCCCGGAGCGCCTCTATCTTGAACATGCCGCCGCCTGCAGCAATAGCTTCTCCGGGACCGTCGCCGAGGTCATCTATCTCGGGGATCATCGCCGGGTCCATGTCCGTTTCGGAGACAATGCGACGCTCGTCGCCAAAATTCCCAATGCGGGCACGGGCGTGGATGTCACACCCTCCCAGGCCATTTCGCTCGGCTGGAACAGCCGCGATGCCGTACTGATCCCGGCCTGACATGAAGGCGGTCTATTCCGGTCTGCATCGGTTGCACAATCCTGGCTCCGTCGTCGAAGGGGGCGTTGTCCGGCGGAGCCGGGACGTGCCCGATCGTCTCGACGCGTTGTTGCGGGCGGCGCGGCGTGCCGGGTTCGAGGTTGTCGATGCCGTCGATCACGGGATGGCGCCGCTCGCTGCCGTCCATACGGGTCGTTATCTCAGCTTTCTCTCGTCCGCGGGATGCGGAGACGGGTGTTCCGGGTGGCTCGCGCCGGCTGTCTTCGAAACCCGTCCCGAAATGTACAGACCGGATTGGTCGCTGATTGCCAAGGCGGGTTACCATCTGCGCGACCAACTGACGCCGCTCGGCGAGGGGACATGGCAGGCCGCCTATTGGGCTGCACAGGCGGCACTCACTGCAGCGTCGCTTATCAGCGCAGGAGAGCGGATCACCTATGCCTTGTGCCGGCCGTCGGGTCACCATGCTGGACGGGATTTCGGCGGCGGTGCGACTTACCTGAACAATTCTGCGATAGCGGCGCGGGCGCTTTCGGCCACACTCGGGCGGATAAGCCTCATCGATATCGATGTCCATCACGGCAATGGGACACAGGACATATTCTGGGAGGATCCGCTCGTCTTCTTCGCCTCCCTGCACAGGAGCCCCGCAGACTATTATCCGCACCTTGCCGGCTTTTCCGACGAGACAGGGGGACGATCGGCCCCGGGCCTCACTCTGAACCATCCGCTTTCGGCAGAAACGGGCGACGTGGCCTATATCGCGGCGTTCAACACGTGCCTTGAAGCGGCACTTTCCTACAGGCCAGAGGTCCTGATCATCTCCCTCGGCTTCGATGCGCTGGCAAGCGATCCGGCGCGGGGCCTTCAGCTCACCGTCGAGGCATTCAGTAAGATCGGGGAAATACTTGGAAGGCTCGATCTGCCGGTGCTGTTGATCCAAGAAGGTGGATACGATCTGATGAGCCTCGAAAAAGCTGTTACAACGTTCTTGCTTGCACTTGCACAGAAGCCGAATGATCCAGCCTGCTCCTGAGAGGCTCCCTCGGGTCAGCAGGTTTGGCGCGATCAGTGTCAACATGGGGAAATAGGTCCGATTACGGCTGACATCACGCGTGAGCAGCGGGAATCCGCCGACGGCCGCATGGGCGCCGATGAAGAAGTCGGGGAATACCCCGGTTCTTATTTCCTTCGCTTTGCGAAATCGGGCGAAAACTATGCCCAAGCGGAACTCCAGGCACTGGCCATGACGGCTGTGGTCGGCGTTGAGGAAATCCGGCTAAATGCTGTTGCTGGCCCGGGGCGTAGAGCGAGAGTTGCGCGCTGCTCCTCTCAACGTGGCGATGGGCCTCCGAGGTGACGGAGGGACCAGAGATCATGGAATGTGCCTTCTGGGCCAAATGATCGCATAATGTATCGACGGGAATTCGTTGGGTGGTCAGGCGGCGCGCGCGGCGCTCCAATGTGGTTACCTCGATCTACGAACCTCCAGCTCGGACTTCTGGAGTAAGAAGTCGGCACAACGCTCGGCAATCATGATCGATGGGGCATTGGTATTGCCACTGACGAGCGTCGGCATGATGGAGGCGTCTGCTATCCGTAGCCGCGGCACACCGATTACTCTGAGCCGACTATCGACGACGGCCATCTCGTCGCGGCCCATCTTGGCCGTGCCCGAGGGATGATAGACGGTCTTCGCGATGGAGCGCGCGTGGTGCTCGATCGCAGCATCGGTTTGGGCTGCGTCCCCTGGCGCCAGTTCGCGGAAGCCGAGCGCTTTCATCGCCGGGGCCGCGAGGATCTTTCGGCCTAGCTTGATGCCGCGCACCAACGTGTCGATGTCGGCTTGCTTGGTGAGGTTGTTCCCGACAAAAAGGATTGGATCTTCGGCCTTGGAGCTTCTGATCGAAACTTTGCCTCGTGCTTGCGGCCGCAGGATGCATGGATTGATCGAGACGCCGTGACCATCCATCTGACCGCGCGACGCATCGCCAACAAGTGCCGGTGTGACGTGAAACTGTACGTCGGGCCGGCCGCAGCCGGACGTGTCGATGAAGCCGCCAGTCTCAACGACGTTCGACGAGAGCAGCCCCGAGCGGTTGAACAGGTATTGTAGGCCGTTGACCGCGGCACGTATCCCCTTGTCCTGCCCTCTCAGCGAAATCGCGCGGTCGGTAATGCCATAAACCGAGGCGGTGATGTGATCTTGAAAATTCTCTCCGACGCCAGGCAGATCGCGTAGTACCGGAATGCCGTGGGACGAAAGATGGGCGGCTGGGCCGATGCCGGAAAGCATCAGAAGCTTTGGCGTGGCGAGGGCCCCAGCGCAAAGGATGACCTCTTCCCTGGCTTTCACTTTGTGGTCGATACCATCCGCAGTCCTGTAGGCGATCCCAGAGGCAGCGCCATTTTCCATCAGTATGCTGCGGACGGCACTTTCGGTACTGATCGTCAGCAGCGGTGATCCCCGCACAACCTTTAGATAGGTTGCCGCCGTCGATCCGCGTCGGGCCTGAAACGTTGTCGTCTGGTAGAAGCCGATGCCTTCCTGGGAGGCCCCATTGAAGTCATGCGAAAAGGGCAGACCCACTTCCTGCGCGGCGCGAACGAAGGCGGAACTGATCGGGTGCCGGTGGCGCGGCTCGGAGACCTTCAAGGGCCCGCCCGTCCCGTGATACTCGCCGGCGAGTGTCTCGTTGTCCTCGCAGCGCTTGAAAACCGGCAAAACGTCGTCGTAGCCCCAGCCCTCACAGCCGAGATCACGCCAGGTATCGTAATCCTGCGCCTGACCGCGAATATAGATCATTGCATTGACGGAGGAGCCGCCGCCGAGCGTTCGGCCCTGCGGCACGACGAGAACACGACCATTGGCGCCTGGTTCGGGTTCCGTTTCATACATCCACGTACGCTTGGAACCGATCACGCGCACGAAGGTGGCGGGGATATGGATGAAGGGTGTATTGTCCCGCGGCCCCGCCTCCAGCAGAAGGACTGTCTTGCCGGCCGTAACGAGCCGGTTCGTTACCACGCAGCCGGCCGAGCCGCCACCCACCACAATGTAATCGAACGTCTTCATCCGCTGTCTGATCCTCTACGAGCCCACAGATAGAGTGCGCCGAACGATGTCAGCACACCAAAGCGGCATCAGGCGCCGATGTGGCTGACGAACTTCACAGTTTGATAGGCGTCGAGACTTTCCGCCCCGCCCTCGCTGCCATAGCCGCTGTCCTTGATGCCCCCGAACGGCGTCTCCGCCGCGGCGATGCCGAAATGATTGATGGACACCATGCCCGCTGCAAGCTCGCACGCGAAGCGGTCCGCCACCGCCAGCGAGCGGGTAAATGCGAAGGCGGCCAAGCCAAAGGGCAAGCGATTGCTGTGCTTGATCGCTTCATCGACAGATTCGACACGAACCAGTGCAGCCAGAGGGCCAAAGGGTTCCTCGTTCATGATGCGTGCCTCTTCCGGCACATCGGACAACACCGTCGGCTCGAAGAAGAAGCCGGCATTGCCAATGCGTCGGCCACCACATTCCAGCTTCGCGCCGGCTGCCACCGCGTCCTCGACGAACATCTCCATCGCATCGAGACGCCGCGGGTTGGCCAGCGGACCCATCTGGGTGCCCTCTGTCAGTCCGCCACCGACCTTGAGTGCCTTGACCCCTGCGACGAAGCTATCCTTGAAGCGGTCGTAGACGGAGTCCTCGATATAAAAGCGGGTTGGCGATGCGCAGACCTGACCGGCGTTCCGAAACTTCAGCATGACGCCGAGCTTGGCGGCCGCTGCAATGTCTGCGTCCGCCGCAACGATGTAAGGGGCATGTCCCCCGAGCTCCATCGTCGAACGTTTCATGTGCGAGGCGGCCGCCGCGGCCAGCGCCTTGCCGACCGGAACCGAGCCAGTAAAGGAGATCTTTTGAATGATCGGCGATGCAATAAGATATTCGGAGACCTCAGCTGGGATGCCGAAGACGATGTTTACGACACCATCTGGCACGCCAGCGTCCTGGAATGCCTTTGCGAGCTCGATGCAGGCAGATGGTGTTTCTTCCGGTGGCTTCGCGATCACCGAGCATCCGGCGGCGAGTGCCGCGGAAATCTTGCGAACAAGCTGATTGATCGGGAAATTCCAGGGAGAGAAGGCGGCAACGGGGCCGACCGGCTCCTTGATCACGATTTGCCTCGCGCCAGGAATGCGCGAGGGGATCACCCGACCGTAGGAGCGGCGAGCCTCTTCCGCATGCCATTCGATGTGCTCCGGCGCAGCATTGGCCTCGCCCCGTGCTTCCGCCAGTGGTTTGCCTTGTTCGCGCACCATGTGCTGGGCGATTGTCTCTGCGCGTTCGCGAACCAAGGTGGCTGCGCGCAGCATGACGCGGCAGCGTTCCAGAGCTGTCGTCTTTCGCCAGATTTCAAAGCCCTTGGCTGCGGCGGCCAGCGCTTCGTCGAGATCGGCTCGTTCGCAGACCGGCAGTCGCGCAATGACCTGGCCGGTTGCCGGGTTCTTGACCTCGGTTGTGCGGCTACCAGAAGGCGCGCGCCAGGTTCCGTCGATCAAAAGCGGTTTATCCAACATTGCTTATTTCCTTCGAATTTCCGTCATAGACGGCGTTTGGCAGGCTGCTTACGACCTGCACATATTCCTTGGCGATACGGGTGACGATTTCGGCTGCAGGCAGAACTTCGGAGACGAGCCCCGTGCTCTGGCCGGCCTCCACCTTGCCGCCGCTCACGTCTCCGTCGAAGGCCGCGGCTTTCAGGGAACTGGCAACGAAGAGCGCCTTGCGCCGATCGTCGGAAAGCCCCTCGGCTTCGGCCTTCGCCATGCCTTCGGCGAACTGGTTGCGAATGACGCGGATGGCGCCGAAACCGCGTCCGACCACCATCGTGTCGGCAACTCCGGCTTTTACCAGCATGTCCTGATAGGCCGGATGCAGACGTGCCTCACGCGACATCATGAAGCGTGAGCCAAATTGCGCAGCACCCGCCCCGAGCGAGAGAGCGGCTGCGAGCCCGGAGCCATCGGCAAAGCCGCCAGAAAGGATCAGGGGTATCTCGGGAACGGCCTTGGCGATCGCCCGACCAAGAACGAGCGTAGAAACCAGTTCCGGAGGCGGATGACCACCGGCTTCGCCGCCAACGGCAATCAACCCATCGACGCCTGCGTCAGCTGCCTTGCGGGCATGGATCTCACCCGAGACGACATGCAAGCAGATCGTTCCGACGGCCTTGAAGCGATCGATGTACTTTTTCGGTCCGCCCTGGGAAGCAATCAAAACCGGGATGCGTTTTGCCAAGAGCATGTCGATGATCGCGTCAGCGCCTTGGCGGTAGAGAGGCAGGTTGACGGCGAAAGGACGATCAGTTCCCGCCCTGATCTCGTTGATTGCCTCTTCGAGATCATGGGGATACATCGGCCCGGCAGCAAGAACGCCGAGACCCCCGGCATTCGACACCGCAAGTGGCAATGCCGAGTTGGATGACGCCCAGGACATACCTGCCTGAATGATCGGCAAGTCGATGCCCAGCAATTTGGTGACGTTGGTCTCGATGCGCATGTCAGCTCTCGATGCCCACGAGTTTGCGCGCGTGGGCGGCAAGTTGCTTCTTCTGAATTTTGGAACTGGCTGTCATGCCGATCGACTCGAAATCCTCGACGATCCAGACGTGGCGCGGCACCTTGAAGCCCGCCATTTCCCGCTTCGACCACTCGATGATCTCCGCCTCCGTTGCCGTGCAGCCATCATTGAGAATGATGAAGGCGGCGGTGACCTCGACGAGACGTTCATCCGGCACGCCAACCACGGCCGCCTGGCGGATCAGCCTGTTCTGGTGCAGCACGTTTTCGACATCGGCGGGCGATACGTTCTCGCCACCTACGCGCACGATTTCCTTCGCCCTGCCGAGAAATCTTAGCCGCCCGGTGGTATCGAGTGCGCCAAGGTCACCCGTCGATAACCAGCCATCGCCGGACAGCGCGGCTGCGGTTTCTTCCAGTTTGTCGAAATAGCCCTTCATGACGTTCCAGCCGCGAACATGGATCTCGCCAGGTTCGTCCGGTCCAGCATTACGCCCCTCTTCAGTGCGGATGCGGACATCGACTCCGGTTTGAACGCGCATGGCCGCGCTGACGCGAACCTCCTCTGGCTCCCACCAACAAGATTGGGCCACATTGGGAGAGGCTTCCGACAGCCCGTAGCCAACGACGCATTCGCGTGCGCCAAGCTCGTCGATGACACGACGAACAATTGTGGGGGACGCGGCAAGCCATGCGCCGCGCAGGTTGAGGTGGCGCGACGGCAGGTCGGGATGTGTGAGGAGCATCAGCGCCATGGTGTCGTTGCCCGAGAAATGCGTGCAGCGCTCCCTTTCCATCAGGCGAAGCGCCTCGCCGGGCTCGAAGCGGTCCATGCTTACCAGGGTCACCGCATGCTGCAGACATGAGAGGATCGACAGCGTGGTGCCCGCGACATGGAAGAACGGGCGGGCACTGTGGAAACGGTCACCAGGCCGCAATCCCATCCGCAGGCCGGAGAAGAAGGCATTCGGCAACATGTTGCGATGCCGAAGCAACACGCCCTTGGGAAAGGAAGTTGTGCCGGATGTGTATTGAATGAGGAGGACGTCGTCGGCGTTGTCCTCTGGTTTCGTGCGCACCAGCGTGCTTGCGTACAGCTCACGAAAGTTTTGCGCGGCAGAAGGAACATTGTCCCCAATCACCAGAACTCGCCGAAGGTCGGGCAGGGCATCGTGCGGGAGCGCACTATCTAGGCCTGGACACACCTCGCGAAACATTGAGATGAAGTCGATCTTGAGGAAACGATCGCAGGTAACGAGCGTGGTCACGCGCGACTGCTTTAGCGCATACGCCATTTCGGCGGTAACGAAACGGGTATTGATGGGGACGGTCACGGCTCCCATTGATCCGATCGCCAGGAAGATGACGACCCATTCAATGGAATTCCCGAGGCACAGGCCGACATGATCTCCCTTGCGCACGCCCGCTGCGAAAAGCGCATCGCGGGCGTCGGCAACTCTTGTTTCGAGTTCTTGATATGTCAGCCTGCCGTCGCTTGCGACGATCGCTTCGACATCCGGCGTAATGGTCGACGAACGGCGTAACGCGGCAGAGATCGTCAAGGGGCAAGTGGCGTGGAGATCGAGATCGCTCATTTGCCGCTCCCACTGCCAACGACTTCGGAGAACTTTTCGATGCCGGAGCGCCAGTTGCCATCGGCAAGGCAGCGTTCGATCGCTGCCATTTCGATGCGGATACCGTTGCCAAGGTTGGTTTCATGGCCGAGGTCAACAGCCTGTTTGGACAACGCCATCGCAAGTGGTGGTGCTGCCGCAATGCTTTGGGCAATTTCCTGCCCTACCTTCTCCAGTTCGTCCGCCGGCACGACCCGCGCGACGAGGCCGCGTTGATAGGCTTCGTCAACCGGCATGATTCGACCGGTGAAGAGCAGTTCCTTAGCGTTCATGCGTCCAATCACCCGCTGTAGGCGCTGGGTGGCGCCAACCGTGCCCCATTGTGGTTCCGGGAAGCGGAATGTCGTGTTCTCAGACGCGACGACGAAGTCGCAACTCATGAGAATCTCACCGCCGGAGCCGACGACCGGCCCTTGCGTCAGAGCGACAATCGGCTTGCCGCAGCGGCCGATCGCGTCATAGGCGGCGAAGGAGGCCTGCCGGCGCGCAAGCACCCAAGCTTCGTCCTTGTCGGCGCGTTCCTTTAGGTCCGCGCCCGCACAGAATACTGGACCGTTGGCGGAAAGCAGAATGACGCGGACATCTGGCTTTGAGTCCAGGCGTTGAAATGCCTCGCGAAGCGCGATGCACATTTCAAGATTGACCGCGTTGCGGGACTGCGGGCGGTTCAGGACAACGCGCGCGATGGCCCCGTCCTGCGTTACCGATACAGCATCGAGGCTCATCCGATCGCTCCTTCCTTCCGAAGCGCCGCAATCTCAGCGTCGGTCAGGTTCATCTCGTCTCTCAAAATGGTCTCGGTGTCGGCGCCAAGCAGCGGCGGACAGCCTATCTCGGGGCTGTCGAAACCTTCGAAATTCACAGGCGTGCGAAGTGCCTTGAACGTGCCTTCCGCCGGGTGTTCGAACGTGCCTACCATACCGCGCGCCAGCATATGCGGATCATCAAGGATCTGCCGCGTCGTGTTGACTTCGCCGGCCGGTATGCCGACTGCGCGTAGCGCTTCGGCCAGCGGCGCGCGCTCACATGCCGCAATCGCCGTGCGCATCTCGTCCATCACTCTTTTTCGATTGGCCACTCGCCCGCCGTTCTTGGCGAGGGCGGGGTCGGCACCGAGCTCAGACAGGCCGAGGACGTCACACAGTCGTCCCCAATGTTGATCGCTGCCGCTGATATGCAACCATCCGCCATCACGGCACTGGAAGGCTGCTGAGGGAACGCGGCCCGGATGCTCTGTGCCGGAGCGACCGATATCTTCGTCCAAGGCGAAAAGGCGCGCGGCGGCCAGCGCAAGCAGACTTGCCTGCACATCCATC
The DNA here is from genome assembly GCF_052044935.1 of Ensifer sp. 22460. Lineage (NCBI taxonomy): Bacteria > Pseudomonadati > Pseudomonadota > Alphaproteobacteria > Hyphomicrobiales > Rhizobiaceae > Ensifer > Ensifer sp. 22460. The sequence goes on along the minus strand of NZ_JBQENZ010000013.1, from coordinate 25,257 downwards.
ATCGCAAGGTCGATATGGCACCCCTTACCACTGCGGCCCCTGCCGACGAGGCCGGTTAGAATGGCGATCGCGATCCACAGGCCGGCGGTCAAGTCGGCGATCGGCACGCCAGCCTTGGCCGGCGGCGTATCGGGATGGCCAGTCAGGTGCATGATACCGGATAATGCTTGAAACACCGTGTCGTAGCCGGCGCGCTCTCGATACGGTCCGGTCTGGCCGAAGCCGGTATTGGAAACATAGATCAGGCCTGGATTGAGCGCCGAGAGTTTGCCGTAGCCAAGATCGAAGCGATCCATGTCGCCGGGAAGGAAGTTTTCCAGCACGACGTCGTGCTGCGCTGCGAGCCGTGCTGCGATCTGCTGCGCCTTTGGCGACTTCAGATTCAGCGTCAACGATCGCTTGCCGCGATTGAAAGCAAAGAAGTAGGCACTTTCGCCTCCGGGAAGACGCGGCTCGAACACGCGCGATTCATCGCCGCCACCCGGGCGCTCCACCTTTGTGACAGTTGCGCCCAACTCAGCGAGAATCTGGGTCGCCATCGGGCCTGCCAGGACACGGGAAAAATCCAGAATACGGATGCCTTCAAGCGGTTTCATTTGGCCTCCGTGCGGAAACTGCGCATTTTAGCATTAAGCTCGCGGCCAGCGGCCATGGCTTGAGGGTAGGGGAGGTCCGCCACCTGATAGTAGAGCGCCTTTGCGGCTGCCATGGCGAGCGGGTTGGCCGTCGCCCACGCCTCTGCAATCTCGACCGCCGCCGCGAGAATCCCCTCCGGGGGCACAACGCGGTTGCACAGGCCGAGTGACATAGCTTCATCCGCACCAATCAACCGGCCGAGGCTGATCATTTCGAAAGCAGCCTTGCGACCCAGCGACCGCTGCAGGCCTGTCATGACCAGTGCTGGCACAATGGAATGCTTCAGCTCCGGATAGCCGAATTTCAGGTTCGTCGCCGCCACCATCATGTCGCAGCCGATGGCAAGGCCTGCGCCGCCGCCGACGGCCGCGCCCTGCACCGCGGAAACGATGGGCTTCGACAGGCTTTGCATCATTGCCTGCGTTCGGCACGTCAAATCGGCGCGCTTTTCGACCAGATCCTGGTTTCCCGGAGTCAGTGTCTCGAACTCTGACAGGTCGGCGCCAGCGCAAAAACCACGGCCATTCCCGGCCAACACGATCGCGCGGATCGCGGGATCGGCATCCGCGGCCAAAAGCGCATCCTGGATCGCTTGGGTGAGTTCGGTATTCAACGCGTTAAGCTTTTCGGGGCGGTTCATCGTAACGATGCGCACCGCGCCGCGTGTCTCGGCGAGAAGAACGGTAGAAGATGGAACGTTCATGCCCTAACCCTATGCTGCCAGATGGCCAAAGCCGCTGCGCGCGACCCGGCTTAAAAGTTCACGTTTGAGGATGGCCTCGCAGCGACGGGAGGCCTCTTGCAGTTTCTCCAGGTCGAGACCGGTCTCGATCCCTTCGGCTTCGAACAGGTTGACGAGGTCTTCTGTGGCGACATTGCCCGTGAAACCTTCGCCGTATTTGATTTGTGCCGGGTGGCCGCCGACGCCGCCCATCGCACTGTCGAACCAACGGCAACCTGACTCATAGGCGGCGTAGCAGTTGGCAAGCCCCGTTCCGCGACTGTCGTGGAAATGGGCGATCGGGGTCATATCCGGGAGTTCGTGGGCGATCCGCTTAAAGAGGCCTTTTATCGACGCCGGTGTGCCATGCCCTGTCGTATCGCAGACGGAAACGTGGTGCACACCGAGTTGCGAAAAACGGGCGAGGTCAGCAAGCACACTCGACGGATCGACCTTGCCTTCGAAGGGGCAGCCAAGGGCCATGGAAATCACCCCGATCAGCCGGAAGCGGCCATCCGCCAATTTCACCATTTCCGCGACATTCGCCCACTGCAATTCTCGGGTAGTTCTAAGGTTGCGCTGGGTGTGGGCTTCGGTGGCAGAAACCAGCAGGCTGATTTCTTCGGTGCCATATCCGGCATCGAGATCGGTAATCGCGCGTTGAACAGCTTTAATGTTGGGGCAGGTGGCCTTGTAGCGCGTGCCCTTGCGTCTGGTGATGCCTGCCAGAACCTGCGACGCATCTGCAAAGACAGGGACGTGCTCCGGGCTGCTGTAACTTGTCGCTTCAATTCTGGGAAAGCCGGTATCCGAGAACGCATTGATCAACGCGATCTTGTCGGCCGTGGACGTCGAAACAGCCTCATGCTGCAGTCCGTCTCGCGCAAAGCATTCGCAGATTGTGATTTCGCTCGCCATGCCTCACCTCCGTTCGGCTTGACGACAGGAATGAATTCATTCGTTCACAATGTCAACTAATTTTCTTTCCGAGATTACCATGTGCCTCACTCTTCCTCGAGGCTCTTGAGGTCCGACTGTGAGGCGGTGTTGCGCAATTCGTGATAATATTTACTGCTCGTACGGGTGACGCGGCGCAGGAGCTCGACAAGGATTTGTTGCTCGGCGCGGCTCAAAGTGGCGAGCATTTCCTCGTTTCGCTCGAAGGAGTCCTCGAGGATGCTTCGCGACAGTGCCAGGCCTTCTGGGCTTAGCGTCAACAGGATGCTGCGTCCGTCCTGCGGGTTGGCGGTCTTGGCGATGTAGCCGCGCTCAATCATTGCCGACACGGTACGGCTCATCTGGCTTTTCAGAAGGCCGCTATGCTTCGCCAGTTCCTGTAGCGGCACCTCTCCAAGGTATTTCAGAACCGCAAGAACGCGCCACTCCCGTGGCGTAATGCCGTATTTGGGGCGAATGGAAAGGGCCGCAATGCGGGTCGAAAGTCCTGCCAACCGCTGAAGCTGGAAGCTGAACAGGTCGCGGATATCGGGTTCCTTTTCCGACTGCTCGTGGAGCCGATCGAAGTAGTCCCCTGATTTTTCATTGAGCTGATCGCGGTTCTGCACAGTCGTTTCCTCTCCGGGTGTGAATCGGTCTCTTTCTGCTCGATTTCTTCCGGCGATGCCAGTTTTGCCAAAGTCGCGCAGAAAATTAGTTGACAACGTGAACAATGTAGTTAATTTCGTCAACTAGATTGGCATGTGGCCGACGACTTGTCGACCACGATGATCTCGCCGGAGGAGTGGCGGGACGGTCGGATCTGTTTTCGTGGAGGAGCAAACATGATTTCACTGCGGCATAAATCGGCCTGCATCGTTGGTGCGGCCTTTATCGCATCGATGGCGGTACCTGCTAGCGCGGCCGACGCGACGCTGACGATCGCTGGTTTCGGCGGCAACCTACAGACGGACCTGCGCAACACGATCTGGCAGCCGGCGGCCGATGCGGTAGGGGTTCAGCTGCGCGAGGAGACCCATGACGGTCTGGCGGCGGTGCGGGTTCAGGTCCAATCGGGTTCACCGACATGGGATGTCGTGCATCTCGGCGCCGACGAATGCGCCGTCGGCGGCAAAGAAGGCCTGTTCGAAACGCTCGACTATAAGGTGATCGACACCACTGGTTTCGATCAGCTCGGCTATGGCGACAACTGGATCGCAACGAACACGTATTCGGTAGTGCTCGCCTGGCGCACCGACGTATACAAGGACAAGAAGCCGCAAGGCTGGAAGGACCTTTGGGACGTGGAAAATTTCCCAGGCCGTCGTGCGCTGAGCAGCTACCCGCAGGAGATGATGGAGATCGCCCTCCTGGCTGACGGTGTGGAAAAGGACAAGCTCTATCCGCTCGACACCAAGCGCGCGCTCGCCTCTCTGGACAAGATCAAAGGGAATGTCGCCGTCTGGTGGTCCTCCGGCGCACAGTCTGCGCAGCTGATCAAGGACAAGGAAGTCGACATGATGGCAATTTGGGGTAGCCGCGTTGCCAATGTCATCAAGGATGGCGCGCCCGTTGAGTTCACCTATCAGGACGCCATTCTCGGCTATGGCTGCCTCGCCATTCTAAAGGGATCGCAGAACGTCGAAGCGGCGCAAAAGTTCATCGCTGGCGTTGTGTCTCCTGAAGTCCAGGCGCGCATTCCGGAAATGATGCCATACTACGGACCAACGAACAGCCATGCCTTCGAAGTCAAGAAGTTCGCGCCCGAGGTGCTGGCCAAGTCGAACATGTCGCCGGAAAACGTCAAGAAGCAAACCTTCCTGAACGCCAATTGGTGGCGCGACAATAATGCTCTCGTTCGCGAGGACTACAGCCTGTTGATGTCGAACTGACGTCGATCGCATACGGAGAACGGCAATGACATCAGGTGCAGTTTCGATCCGCCAGATCCATAAGGCCTATGGGAGCTACAAGGCGCTGGACGGCATATCTCTCGATATCGCTGCCGGGGAATTCCTGACGCTTCTCGGCCCCTCGGGTTCGGGTAAGACCACGCTCCTGAACGTCATTGCCGGCTTCGAGAGACCGGACAGCGGTAGCCTGCTGGTCGACAATACCGAGTTCATCACCCGGCCGCCGCACAAGCGCGACCTGGGCATGGTATTCCAGAGCTATGCTTTGTTTCCGCATATGGACGTGTTCGCCAATGTCGCGTATCCGCTGAAGCTCAGAAAGGCGGATGCCTCGACTATTCGGGCGAAAGTGACAAAAGCGCTCGAGACCGTGCATATGGCCCATCTCGCCGGGCGACGCATTCACGAACTGTCAGGCGGTCAGCGTCAGCGCGTCGCATTGGCACGCGCCATCGTATTCGAACCCAAACTGCTTCTAATGGATGAGCCTTTGTCGGCGCTCGACAAGAATTTGCGTGAGCACATGCAGATCGAACTGAAGCGTCTGCATCGTACTCTCGGGATGACGACCGTCTATGTCACTCATGATCAGCAGGAAGCGCTGACCATGTCGGACCGTATCGCCGTTCTCGATCGGGGCCGCATCATGCAGTTGGATACGCCGAGGGCAATCTATGATGCGCCGAACTGCAAGTTCGTTGCCGGCTTCATGGGCGACACCCGTTTCGTCCCGGTCGAAAGGAATGGCTCGGATTTCGCGTTGGGTGGTCAACCACTCAAAGTTCGCGCCGCACCGGCGAAGTCCGCAAGCGACATCTTCCTGATGGTGCGCCCGGAGCGATTGCGCTGGCACGGCACTCCCGAGCGCGACAATCGGATCGAAGGCAATGTCATCGATGTGATCTATCTTGGTGACAGCCATATGGTGTCAGTCGAACTGCCCCAAAGCACGGAAATTTCCATCCGCCATACCGGCGCGGAAGCGACCTCCTTGCCGAAACCTGGCGATCGCCTTGCCCTTTGGATGACGCCGGAGTCCAGCGTCATCATCGAAGGGGCCCGCTCATGACCATGGCGGAAACTCATATGCCCTCAATTGAACTCAATACGGACGTCCTGCAGCGGTCCCGCCGCAAGACCGGGCTTACTTTTATAGGGCTGTCGGCTCCTGCGTTCGTATTGGTCGTCTTGGTGCTTATTATCCCGTTTGCCTGGCTCGCATGGATGTCGCTCTATGACGCATCGGGCGCTTTGTCGGCAGAAAACTATGCGCGTTTGCTGCGCCCCGCCTATGTCGACAGCTTTCTGACGACCTTCAAAGTCGCGGCGATCGTCACAATCGTCTGCGTCGTGCTCGGCTACCCGGTGTCGTACCTTCTTTCGCAACTGCCGCAGAAGGTGGCGCAGATTTTGATGATCTTCATCATCCTACCCTTCTGGACCTCGGTGCTGGTGCGCACTTATGCCTGGCTCGTTCTCCTGCAGCGTCAGGGGCTGATCAACACCTGGCTGACGAATCTTGGGTTGATCTCTGAGCCGCTGCCACTTGTTAACAATCTGACGGGTACCGTTATCGGCATGGTCCACATCATGCTGCCCTTCCTGATCCTGCCCCTCTATGCCTCGATGAAGACGATCGATCCCATTCTCTTGCGGGCGGCGTCCAATTGCGGCGCTTCGCCGACCCAGGCGTTTCGGCAGGTGTTTCTGCCTTTGTCACTGCCGGGCGTGGCGACGGGTGTGGCGCTGATCTTCGTACTGTGCCTTGGCTACTATTTGACGCCGGCTCTGCTTGGCGGCGGACGAGTGGCGATGTGGTCGACTCAGATCGCCGACATGATCGCCAAATTCGCAAACTGGGGCGCGGCCAGCGCTCTGAGCGTAGTGCTTCTCGTTGTCACCGGAAGCATTCTGTGGATCGTCAGCGCGCTGTTTAAAGCCGCCAGCGTAACCAAAGGAGGCGTCTGATGCTGAAATCTCCGGCCACCTCCACCCAGATCACCCACGGCGAGCGGCTTTGGCTCTATGTCTTTGTCGGGGTCATCTTGGCCTTCCTGATCATTCCATGCCTGATCGTCATTCCGATGTCTTTTTCGGATTCCCAATATCTCGAGTTTCCACCCCGGGTGCTGAGTTTACGCTGGTACGATGCGTTCTTCTCCTCGCCGGAGTGGCGGCAGTCGGCAATCGTCTCGTTCAAAGTGGCTGGCGCCACTACTCTCTTAGCGACAATCCTGGGAACGCTCGCAAGCTATGGCCTCTTCAAATCGACGAACCCGTTCAATTTCGTCATTCGCAGCGTTCTCATCCTGCCAATGATGGTACCGCTGATCTTTGTGGCGATCGGCGTGTTCTTCGTCTTCGCAAAGCTTGGTATGAACAATACGCTCACGGGCCTCATCCTGGCTCATACGACGCTTGCAATCCCCTTTGTCATGATTGCTGTGACCAATGGTCTGCAGGGCTTCGATTTTAACCAGGAGCGGGCTGCCCGCAGCCTTGGAGCTTCGCCGGCCTGGGCCTTCTTCACCGTCACCCTGCCGCAGATCAGGATCTCAATCGTGTCCGGCATGCTGTTTGCGTTCATTACCTCATTCGACGAGGTCATTGTGTCGTTGTTCGTCTCCAGCGGCGCCAACTCTACGCTCACCAAGCGCATGTTCGCCAACATTCGCGACCAAGTTGACCCGACCGTGGCCGCTATTTCGTCCATGCTGGTGGTCGCCTCGATCGTGATCCTTATAGGCGCGCAATTCGTCAAAAGGCCGAAGGCCAGGGCCGCCGAACAATAAGCTTCGCGGTCCATCATTCATCGACTGGCAGCAGTCGCCCCTCAGGAGGAAACCATGCTTCAGAATTCGCTTCGCGCGCTCGACATCGCCGTGCAGATCCATCCCCAGACCAATCTCGCTTTGCACGAGAAGGTGGGCCCGACGATCATGTCGCGCGGTGAGGGCGCCTATGTCTACGACGATGACGGCAAGCAGTACATCGAAGGGATGTCAGGTCTGTGGTGCGCCGCTCTCGGCATGAGCGAAAAGCGCTTGGTCGAGGCTGCAACGCGCCAGATGAATACTCTGCCTTATTACCAGAATTTCGCCCATCGAACGACCGAGCCGGCCATCGAGTTGTCCGATCGGCTGCTGCGGTTGGCGCCAGTGCCAATGTCGAAGGTTCTCTTTCAAAGTTCCGGATCGGAGGCCAATGACACCGCAGTCAAGCTTGTTTGGTACTATTTCAACTCGCAGGGGCGCACGGAAAAAAAGAAGATCATTGCTCGCAAGCGCGCCTATCACGGCACCTCAATCGCATCCGCCAGTATTACCGGCTTACCGCATTTGCATCGCGACTGGAACCTACCGCTCGATGGCTTCCTGCATGTGACCTGCCCGCACTTCTATCGCGATGGCTTGCCAGGCGAGACCGAAGAGGAGTTTGCAACGCGTCTGACCGATGAACTTGACGCGCTGATCGTTGCTGAGGGGCCCGAAACAGTCGCGGCCTTCTTCGCTGAACCCGCCATGGGCACTGGTGGTGTGGTGCTCCCGCCGAAGACCTATTTTGAAAAGATCCAGAAGGTCCTGAAGAAGCACGACGTCCTCCTGATTGCCGACGAAGTCATTACCGGCTTCGGTCGGACTGGCAACTGGTGGGGAGCGCAGACCTATGAAATGCGACCCGATATAATCACCTGCGCGAAGGCATTGACGTCTGCATACATGCCGCTGTCGGCAATCCTCCTATCGGAGCGCATCTATGAAGGCATGAGGGCACAGAGCGAGAAAATCGGCGTCTTCGGCCACGGATACACCTATGGTGCTCACCCGGTGGCCTGTGCTGTCGGGGTCGAAACTTTGCGCATCTACGAGGAAGACGGCATTATCGACGGCGTTAAAGCGCTTGGGGAGCACATGGGCAAGCTCCTGCACCCTCTCGTGGATCACCCGCTCGTAGGGGAGGTCCGTGGCGTCGGCCTGATGTGGGGCGTGGAACTGGTGCGCAGCAAGACGAGCCGTGAGGCATTTTCGCCCGAACTGCAGTTCGGACTTGGCGTCCAGAACCACGCCTTCGAAAACGGCCTCGTCTGCCGCTCGCTTGGTTCGGCCATTGCCTTTGCGCCGCCGCTCATCGCAACCACGCAACAGATCGACCAAATCGCCGATCGTTTTAAACGCGCACTCGATACGGCTCTGGACGACTATTCCCGTTCGGGCGGGAAGCTGGGCTGAGAATTACTGGGGAGCGTGATCGATATTGGCCATATACGAAACAATCGCAAGGGCTTGCACAAGCCCTTGCAGCGCCGGCGCAGCCGGACTGCAGCAAGTTGTTTAAGCAGGGGCTTGATCGGTATCATATCCCTTGCGTCGGTAGAACACGACTTTGATGCGGTCGCGGTAGCCGAGTATCTGGATTTCCTGCAGATCGGGTGTTCATTGCGGGGCTGGGTGCCGCGACCGCGCCCAGCAAGGTCGTCGGCCAACATCATTTGCGTGCCATCGCCGCACGCCATCCGACTGCGAATTCGACCGAGGCGAAATACGAAGCCTGAGCAGGGGTGCAAAATAACATGGAAGCCAGCACGCTTTACACCAACGGCGCGATCCGGACGATGGATCTGGAGCGCCCCTTAGCCGAAGCGCTCGCCGTCGACGCGGCGGGCCGCATCCTCGCTATCGGTACTGCGGCAGAACTGAAGCCGTTCATCGGAACGACAACGAAGGTGATCGATCTCGGCGGGCGCTTCGTCATGCCTGGTGTCTTCGATTTCCATTTGCATGTGATCACCGGCATGACGACGCGCCTGCGCTCATTCGTTATCGATGCCGGCGATGACTTTGGGACTATCTTGGCGCGGGTCCGCGCGGCAGCTGCAGGTAAGCGCGAAGGCGAATGGCTCACTGGCAGTGCCTATGGCGCGCGTGCCCTCGCCGATATCCAACGAGCTGGCCTCGATGCCAAGCGGCAACTGGATGAAGCGAGCGGAGGCCGTCCGACGCTCCTCATCCACAGCAGCCTGCATGGAGCTTTCGCCAACGAGGCCGGGCTAGCACGCGCGGGCATTGACGCGGCGACGCCGGACCCTGCGGGCGGTCGGATCGTGCGCATTCGCGGCGAGGCTACCGGGCTGCTCGAAGAGAACGCGATGTGGATCGTCGATGCCGCGATTCCGATGCTTAGAGACAGCGAGATGGTCGACGTGGCGCGAGCCGCGATGCGCTACTTCAATTCGGTCGGTGTTACCGGATTCGTCGACGCCCAGTCGACACCGGAGATGATCGATGCTTTCCGAGCACTGGATGATGCTGAAGAACTGTCGACCTGGGCAGGCTTCACGCTTTCGGCAAGCCGAACCTGTTCAACTTGGTCTCCTGGCTCGGAAGCGCTGCTTGCACGCCGCAAGGAGGTCTGTGGGCCGCACATGATTGCCGAGAATGCCAAGATCTTCCTCGACGGCGTGCCGTCGCTGAAGACTGCTGCCATGATTGAGCCGTATCCCGGCACAGACGGGTATGGCGAAATGTATCTTTCACCGGAGGAACTTTTCGCCGAAATAGCGGCCTTCGACAAGCAAGGCGTCGGTGTAAAGGTGCATGCGGTGGGAGACGCCGCCGTTGTACGCGTGCTCGATGCCGTGGAGAGAGTGCGTGACGAAAACGGCGACGGTGGCCCCTGGCACCACATTGCCCACGGTCAATACATTCCGCATCGGGAGTTTTCGCGTATGAAGCGGTTGCGAATAGTTGCTGACCTCAGTCCGCCCATGTGGTTCGTCAACCATGCTAGCCTCGCCCATGAGCGCGTCGTCGGCAAAGAACGTTACGCAACGGTCTGGCCAATCCGCTCCATGCTGGAAGCCGGCGTGAACATGGCGCTGGGCTCGGACTGGATGACGATCTTTCCAGAGCTCAACCCGTGGCATGCGCTCGCCGGCCTGCTGACACGCCGTGATCCTACCGGCCAGTTTGAAGGAATTCATGGGCCACACGAGGCGATCACCCTCGATCAGGCGTTGCCGCTTATGACGCGCAACGGCGCCACGGCAATGGGCCTCGGCGATCGAACAGGGCGCCTAGCGCCGGGCTTGTCGGCCGATTTTATCGTGCTCGACCGCGATCTCTACGAAATTTCGGCTGCTGAGATCGCCGGAGCGCAGGTACTGAAGACCATCTTCGAGGGGCACGAAGTCTACAGCGCGCCGGCGTAAGCGGACCCGTATCAACCGCAGCAAAAACCCAAGCGGGTGGTGTTAGTGTGAAACGAGGTTGGGCCCAGAGACCGGTAACTTGTCTGGGGATGGGCCGCGCGCAGGAGCGGCGGTATGGGGTTGAACAGCGAAGGTACGTTCGGCCCTGGCTGTCGGGGGGCTTGTTGCCGTGACGTTCACCTTTTGGGCCAAGAAGATCGCATAATGTATCGTCTGGAAGGGTGCGACTGGCGCCGTGGTTGTCGAGCTGCGATTCCCGTCATGGACAAGGCGGGCGGTCTTAAGGAGGAAGGTGCTTGGCTTCCCGAGGCAATCACCTCGAAACACGTGGAGGGCATGCCAGTCAAAGGGATTGGTTGAGATTGCAACCGGAAGATGTTGTTATGCGCGGCAAGTAATGGTGTGCCGTCCTTTGACAATCAAACCGAGCTTCTCATGTCGATTTCAGATGCGATCTACCGCCCTTTCGAAACGCTGATCCGACCGCTGGATATCCCCTATCAGCCACTGCCGACCAACGGGCCAGGTGCGGTGCTTCTGCATTTCATCCGGATGTTTCGTGGCGTCGTGGTTGCGATGGCGTTGACGTCGATGGCGGTGGAAGCCATCAATCTGACGATCATCTGGGGGCTGTCGGTGATCGTTGACGGCGTGGCGACAGAGGGCGTCGAACACTTCGTTGAGAACCGTTTCTGGCTTTTGGCGTTCTTGGCCTTTTTGATCTTTCCGGTGATGCCGGTCTTTTTCTACATCACCAACATTCTGAACTCGCATACGATCGGCATCAGTCTGCCAATCGCCATACAGTGGCAGGGACATAAGGCCATCGAAGGGCAGGACCTCGCGTTCTTCCACGACTTGTTTGCCGGGCAGGTGGCATCGCGTCTCAACCAGGTCGCCAATGCCGTTCAGCAGCAGATCCTGATCGCCTTTCAGACAGCGCCTCGCTTCCTGCTTCAGATCGTCGGCTCGGTCCTGCTCCTGTTTACCCTCTCGTGGCAGTTGGCGGTACCAGTGGTCATCTGGGTAGTCGTAAACGTGCTCTTCACGATGAAGGTCGTACCCGACTTCACAGAGCGCGCGCGCCGCTCGGCGAAGCAGAACAGTCTGGTGTCCGGCGCGATGACCGACATCTATGGCAACATCCAGATGGTCAACAGTTCGCGGCCGAAGATAGCGAGGCAGGTGCACTCCGCAAGATCATGTCGAAGGCCGTCGCTACGCTTCACCACGAGCAGCGCATCTACAGGACCACGGAACTCGTCGTCATCAGCCTCAATATGCTGCTCTGGCTCGCCATGCTGGGGATCGGCTTTTGGGGGCCTTTCGACAGCTCTTTGACTGTCGGTGATTTCGTCGCGACCGTCTATATTCTCCAGAGGCTTTCGGCGAATTCCTTCACCTTCCTGCAGATGGGGCAGCAGGTCTTCAAGGCGCTGGGCACGATCAAAGATGCGATGCCTGTGATGACCACGCCGCCGACCGTGACCGATCGGCAGGGTGCGACGAAGCTTGTTGTCCAGCACGGCGAAATTCGTTTCGAGAACGTCCGCTTTGCTTATAAGTCGAACCGGCCGGTTATCGATGGCTTGTCGCTGACGGTCCACCCGGGTGAAAAGGTGGGGTTGATAGGCCTTTCCGGCGCCGGAAAGACGACGCTCGTCAGTCTGCTGCTACGTTTCTACGACATCCAGGAGGGCAGCATCGAGATCGACGGTCAAGACATTCGCGCCGTGAGTCAGGCCAGTCTGCGGCGAAACATTGGGGTCATCGCCCAGGATGTCGCGCTCTTGCACCGGTCGGTCGGCGACAACATCCGGTATGGCCGCCCCGAAGCAAGCCAGACAGAGATTGAGCAGGCCGCAAGGGCGGCGCAAGCCGATGCCTTCATCGCCGAACTGACCGATGGCGAGGGGCGAAAAGCTTATGAGGCGTTCGCCGGCGATCGTGGCATCAAGCTTTCGGGAGGTCAGCGGCAGCGTGTTTCGATCGCGCGGGTGCTGCTGAAGAATGCGCCAATTCTGATTCTCGACGAGGCAACGTCCGCCCTCGATAGCGAGGCCGAGGCAGCGATCCAGGAAAAGCTCAATCTGCTGATGGAGGGTAAGACTGTGATTGCGATCGCCCACCGCCTGTCGACAATCGCAAGGATGGACAGGATCATCGTCCTGGATCGTGGTCAGATCATTGAGGAAGGCACGCCGGATGCGCTTCTGGAGCGAGACGGGCTCTATGCCCGTCTTTGGAAGCGGCAGACAGGTGGCTTCATACCAGAAGAACTGGAGTAGGTGCCATTCTGGGCACAGCACCCCTGGCTTGGTTCCGTTCACGGTGAGGGATGCAATCACTTTCTAGAACGTCGCTAAGCGGCAGGGGGAAGCATGCCAGTTGTTGTGTTGGTAGGTGCATCCGGTTCCGGAAAGACCACGATTGCCAAGGCAATCGCGGAGCGCTTTCAAGATGCTGTCGACGTGCTGTTTTTGACAGCATTGGAGTACCAAGTGCCGTAATGGTCGTCGACCATGGATCAGTCGAAGGTTGGCAACGCGCCAAGACCATCGAATGGATGATCCGCCTCGCTCAAATTGCGGACACGCGACGAATGGTTATCCTCGAAGGCCAAACTCGCCTTTCATTCCTTGAGGAAGGCGCCTCGGCCGCGGGATGATTATTTGCCGATTCTCGTGGACTGCGATGATGCAACGCGAATCAGGCGGCTAACGGTTGACCGGCAGCAACCTGAACTCGCAAGCGCCAACACGATAAGGTGGGCGGAATACCTGCGACGGGAAGCTTTGGGCAGGGACTGTCAAGTCCTAGACACGTCAGAGTTATCGCTGAACGAGGCGGTCTCCTACGTCGTGAAGCGAGGCTTGGGGGAGCCGCTATAACTGAAAGCTTCTTTTGGCTGCATTGAACATTCGTTATCCAGGTGCTGCGTCAAGCAACGGCCGTTTGGCGACCAGCATGCTGATATGGTGGGCCCGGCAGACTCGAACCCGCACCCAATCGGGCCGACCGCGCTTCTTTCTTACGGCCCGATTCAAGCTCTTGGTGACGTTGGCATCTTGTAATATTCCGTAAAGTACGTATTTTACGGAAAAATGGAGGTGCATGATGACATCCACCGTAACCGCCGCTGCGGTCTCCAAGAATTTTGGAGCCTATCAGGACGCGGCCGTGCGCGAGCCGTTAATTATCACTAAGAACGGCCGACCGCGCACGGTTTTGATCGCCTATGAGGACTATCTTCGATTGACGCGGCGCGAGCGCCACGTCGAGCTGACGAGCGCGTTGGATGCCGACGAACTCGCCGCAGTCGAAAAATCCACGATGGATCCCGGACTTGACCATCTCAACGCCGAATTGACGAAGGACAAGAATGCTGCCAGCTGAGCCGAAAGTCGGCTGGGTCTTCCGCTATTCCTATCTCTGGCACTGGCAGCATTTGGAAGGACGAGAAGAGGGGGACAAGGATCGCCCGGCGCTCGTTCTTGCCATCGTTGCCACCTTGGAAGATGGAACGCCGGTGGTCCGGGTCCTTCCGATCACGCATACGCTACCCTCCGACCCGGCCGATGCCGTCGAGATTCCGCCGGCGACAAAGCGTCGATTGGGGTTGGATGACGAACGCTCCTGGATTGTTTTGACGGAGAGCAACCGCTTTGCCTGGCCAGGGCCGGACGTCCGACCGCTCGACACGGAAAGCGGCTACCACGGCCCGTTGCCTCCGGCCCTGTTCGAAGAGGTGAAGCGTCGTTTTGTCGGGCTGGCGCGCAGCCAAAGACATCAGGCGACCCCGCGTAGTTCCTAAAAGCGATTTGTTCCGGCAATTTCTGCAAAATGGCGCATCGCATGACGGTCCCGAAAAGACGGGACGGCAATCATGCGGTTCGCCAGCATCTTGCGCCGAACTCCCGTAAAGCAACCGTCAAGCCGAAGGGCAGATCAAACCTGGCAAAGGCTCGTTGCGCGTATGTTCACGGTCTGGGCCAAGCAGATCGCATAATGTATCGAGTGGAATGCCCTGGACGGCAAAGGCTAGGCGTGGTTTTTGGCGGCGACAATCGCCTCTGCCTGTATCACACAGAGCTCGATTTCTTGTTTCGTCATGCCATTGGTTGCGTTGGCGGAGCGTTCGAGCTTCGAGAGGCTGAACCAGCCTTTGGGCGGGAGCCTGGTTCCCGCGAATTTCAGGCGGTATTATCCTCGGCCTCGCTGCTGTCGTCTGAGAGGTCCAAAGAGGCAAGCCCGGCTTCCGACTGCGACGGCGATCGCTTGGCGGCGTTGTGTCGTGCGAATTTGCATGACTCTGCTTGCTAGGTGCGGTCATTGGAGTTGCGGGGTGACGGCCTCTTCGACGCCGTTGAGGGTCTATCAAACCGGATCCAATCGTGCGAAGTGCGCCGCTTCCCCGATATTTGACTTGAGGGCGCTGGACGACGATAAAGCAGGCGCATGTTGGCCGTCTCGCGATTTTATATGGCGGTCAGCGCCGCAGAAGAGACTCAACAGCAGGTCCATGACCGCTTCGACCCTTTCATCGGCGACGGAGTAGAAGATCGTGCGCGACTCCCGACGCGTCTTGACCAGGCCCGCCTGGCGCAGCTCCGCAAGTTGTTGCGAGAGTGCCGGCTGCTTCAGCCCAAGGTCGTTCTGGATGTCGCCGACCGACCGCTCCTGCTGAGCGATGTGGCAAAGCAGCATCAGCCGGCTTGGCGCGCTGAACAACCGCATGAATTCGGCGGCCTCGGTGGCCTTGTTCTGCAGCGTTTCGATGGGAATGTCTTTCCCGCTCATGCGATCCGCTCCCTATAATACCAAGCGCCCGTCGACCCATTGGCCGCTTCCGCCTCCTCCAGGGTCGTTGCCGGCTGCAATAACAGTGGGTCGCCGGAACACCAACCCTCTGGCGTGGAGGCGCCTTCGCGCTGAGATACCTGCAAGGCTTCGACAAGGCGCAAAAGTTCGTCCACGGATCGACCTATATTCGTGGGATACCAGACGATAGCGCGGATAACGCCTTCAGGATCGATGACATAGGTGGCCCTGACGGTTGCGCTGCTCGGCGCCGCACTGTCGAGCATGCCATAGGCTTGCGCAATCGCCATCGACGGATCCTCGATAAGCGGGAAGTCCACCTTGACGCCGAAGCTCCGCTCGATATCGCGCAACCAGGCAAGATGCGAATAGAGGCCGTCGACCGATAGACCCAAGAGGTCGCATCCGCATGCGGCAAAATGTTCCTTTGCACGCGCAAAGGCGATGAATTCACTCGTGCAAACCGGAGTGAAATCGGCCGGATGCGAAAAGAACAAAACCCAGCGGCCTCGATAACTGGCAAGCGACACCTCTCCCGCCGTCGATCGAGCCGAGAAGCCGGGCGCGTGATCGTTGATCCTGAGAGTGCGCGCCTCAGTTCCTGAATCGGTGTCGT
Organism: Ensifer sp. 22460; assembly: GCF_052044935.1. Classification (NCBI taxonomy): domain Bacteria; kingdom Pseudomonadati; phylum Pseudomonadota; class Alphaproteobacteria; order Hyphomicrobiales; family Rhizobiaceae; genus Ensifer; species Ensifer sp. 22460. The sequence goes on along the minus strand of NZ_JBQENZ010000013.1, from coordinate 9,406 downwards.
TCATTCCAAATCTCCTGACCGGTACCTGTCCGCCTATAGCTCAGAAGCCATCGCAATTCCACGATATACACACTTGCATATTTAATGTAAATATATACCTAAATGATCAACCAGGAGATCAGTCATGACGGATACCGCATTCACTCACGCGCGCGAAACTATCCTCGCCGCCCAAGACGAACCCATGAAGAGGCCGGTAATAAAGTCATTCTTCGACCCCGCAACGTTCACCGTCAGCCACGTCGTTCGCGATCCGGGATCGAACGCCTGTGCCATTATCGACAGTGTGCTCGATTACGATCCCGCCTCCGGGCGGACAATGAATGACTCAGCACGGGTGCTCGTTAATTACGTAAAATCCGAAAGTCTTGAGGTACAGTGGCTTCTGGAGACGCATGCCCATGCAGATCACCTGTCGGCAGCTCCGCTACTGCAGGCCGAGCTCGGGGGCGCGCTCGCGATTGGCCGCGAGATTATCCGGGTGCAGGAGGTCTTCGGCAAGATCTTCAATGCCGGCTCGGAGTTCCAGCGGGACGGCAGCCAATTCGATCAGCTCTTCCAAGATGGTGACCGGTTCAAGATTGGCGATCTCGAGGCAACGGTCTTGCATGTACCGGGACACACCCCCGCCTGCCTCGCCTACATCATCGGCGACGCCATATTCCCTGGCGACACGCTGTTCATGCCCGACTATGGCACGGCACGCTGCGACTTTCCGGGCGGCGATGCTCGTCAACTCTATCGGTCGATCCAGAGACTGATGCGCCTGCCGGGCGAAACCCGCATGTTCATGTGTCACGACTACAAGGCGCCAGGCCGCGAGGAATTTGCTTGGGAGACCACCGTGAGTGCAGAACGGACCGGAAACGTTCATGTGCACGACGGCATTGGCGAAGATGCGTTCGTCAAGATGCGGACCGAGCGGGACGCGACGCTTTCGATGCCGAACCTGATCTTACCTTCAGTGCAGATCAACATGCGCGGCGGCCGGTTGCCACCCGCAGAAGACAATGGCGTGCACTATCTTAAAATCCCCGTGAACAGGTTGTGACAGCGATGAGTGAGATCAACTATCATTGGCCATTAGCCGGCGGCCTTCTAATCGGCCTGTCGGCGGGCCTTTACCTTCTGCTAAACGGACGGATCGCCGGAGTTTCCGGTCTTACGGCCGCGGCGGCGGGCCTGACAGGTGGCGGGATCAACAAGTTGGGACTGGGCTTTCTCGCAGGCATCGTCGCCGGCGCCTGGTTCACGTCCCTCCTTGTTCGAGAACCCCACATCGCCATCACCTCCTCGCCCCCGTTGCTGATCGCTGCAGGACTGATCGTCGGTTACGGCACACGGCTCGGATCCGGATGCACGAGCGGTCACGGCGTTTGCGGGATCGCACGTCTTTCGCGACGTTCGCTCGCTGCAACAGCAATCTTCATGGCCGTAGCAGGCATTACCGTCTTCGTGACCCGCCATCATCTGGGAGGTCAATTATGATCGCTCGTGTCCTGGCATCCATCCTCTGCGGCCTCATCTTTGGGGCGGGGCTGGTGATCTCCGACATGATCAACCCCGCACGTGTGCTGGCCTTCCTCGATGTCGCCGGCAACTGGGATCCATCGCTGGCGTTTGTAATGGGGGGTGCCCTCATCCCCTCCGCCGCCGCCTACATCATCCGCGGTCGCCGCGCGGCACCACTGCTCGACAGCCGCTTCCATGTACCAGAAAATGCCTCGATCGACTGGAAGCTGGCGACTGGCGCGGCCCTTTTCGGGCTCGGTTGGGGATTGGTGGGGCTCTGCCCCGGTCCGGCGATCGCCGCATTGTCGACCGGCCGATGGGAGGCCGCGGTGTTCGTTGCGGCGATGTTGCTCGGCATGGCGGCCTATCGCGTTTCGCTCGGCGGCATGTTGAAAACCAGCTCTTCAGCCAGCACTAAAGCCTAGCTCGACGGAACATCCATGTATCTCGATCCTCTACAATATTTTCTCGGCGGGCTGTCCGGTGTCCTGGTTGGCTTCACTCTCGGCCTGTTTGGCGGCGGCGGTTCGATACTCGCCGTCCCGCTGATGGTCTATCTGGTCGGCGTACCGAGCGCGCATCTGGCGATCGGTACCAGCGCGCTCGCGGTTGCCGCCAATGCCTTCACGAACCTTGTCGCTCACGCGCGCCTCGGCAACGTCAAATGGCGTTGTGCCGCCGTCTACAGTGCCGCCGGAATCGCCGGAGCGTTCCTCGGTTCAACGCTCGGCAAGATGGTCAGCGGCCAGCACTTGCTGATACTGTTCGCCCTCCTGATGCTGGTCATCGGCGCCCTAATGTTCAAACGAGGGGATGCCGAAGGCAATCCGGGAGCCCAATGCAATCCCGAGAATGCCTCTAAAGTCTTGGGTTTTGGCGGCATGACCGGCATTCTATCAGGTTTCTTCGGGATTGGCGGGGGGTTCCTCATCGTCCCCGGGCTCATTGCGGCAACAGGCATGCCGATCATCAATGCCATCGGCTCCTCCCTCGTCGCCGTCACCGCACTTGGGCTGACGACGGCCCTGAACTACGCCTTTTCCGGCTATGTCGACCGGGCGCTGGCAGCGGTCTTCATCCTCGGCGGTGTCGCAGGCGGGACCCTTGGCGCATTCGTCGCGGCACATCTTTCGGCCAGGAAAGGCGTGCTCAATAGATTGTTCGCTTCACTGATCTTCGTAGTCGCTGGCTACATGATCTACAGGGGCGTGGGCCAGATTACGGCGTCTTGATCCCACGCCGACCGAGGAGATCATTTCGAAGCAGGCTGAAACGCTCCAACGAAAACCGAACGTTGGCATGCGGCTTTGACAAAGCGGTACAGCGAACGACAGGCGCCTTGAAGGCTGTCGGTTTTGGCATCATCACCGAAATCGACGTCAAGGAGACGCTGAAGAAGAAGATCGACGTGGACTTCCGTGCTTACCGGATCCTCGGCGCCTGCAACCCGCGCATGGCGTATGAGGCGCTCAACATCGAGGAGAAGGTCGGTACGATGTTGCCGTGCAACGTCATTATACAGGATGCTGGAGACCGCAAGATCGAGGTCGCCGCCATTGATCCTGTCGCCTCGATGCAAGCGATCGGCAATCCATCGCTTTTGGAGACCGCCAAGCGAGTGCGGTCGATGCTGGAGAGCGTCGTCGAGGGACTTTGACCGGTCGTCTCGCTCACAATCATGACGCAAAGAAAATCAGAGCCACTAGGTGTCGGCCAGAGACGTCGGCTCGCGCATTTGATGCCGATCAATGACCCAATGTTGGCCAGCGACTTATCATTGATGCTCACTCAGCAGGAGCACAGCGATGTTCAAGGCCTCCATGATTGTACTGATGACCGTTGGGATGTGGTCAGGGCAAGCGCTCGCCGACGACGCCGGGCCGCGATGGGGTTTGGGACAGGGGCTTGGTCCTGGAATGATGCAGCGTCTCGGTGCTATCGATACCAATGACGACGGTATGATCAGCGATGACGAAGCGGCCGCCCAGGTGGAATTGGTGTTCGCCGCGATGGACGGTGACGACGGTGAGTTGACCGAGGACGAATATTTGAGTGTGCGTATGGGCCCTGGACGAGGCTTTAACGAAGCGCGGCAGAAGGTCATGCAGGAACGAAAGAAGACCCGGTTCGCTCAAATGGACCACGACAAGAACGGCAAGGTCAGCAAGGCGGAGTTCATGGCGGCCGGCAAGGCTCGCTTTGAAGCGGCCGATACCGACAAGGATGGAAGGGTCACGCCCTGGGAATTTCGCGCTCAGCACAGGAATTTGATGTGAGTGCGAGCAGGCATGTTGTATGTCCCCATTGCGCCGCGGTGAACCGGCTAACGGCAAACCGTGACGCGGGGTCGGCTAAGTGCGGTGTCTGCAAGCAAGGGCTGTTCGTCGGACGTCCAGTGGACGCAAACGCAGAAATGCTCACAGATCAGATCAGTCGCAGCGATATCCCCGTGCTTGTAGATGTCTGGGCACCCTGGTGCGGTCCCTGCCGGATGATGGCCCCTGCTTTTGCGGAGGCTGCGAAAATACTGGAGCCGGGCATCCGCGTGGTGAAGCTCAACTCCGAGGAGCATCAAAAGGTCGCCGCCCAGCTCGGCATTCAAAGCATTCCGACGTTATTGCTTTTCCAAGGCGGGCGGGAACTCGCCAGGACTTCCGGCGCCATGAACACGCGCCAAATTGTTGACTGGACCGGCGCCCACTTAAATGGTCAGCAGCGACAACCGCTCGCTTAGCAAAAGCGTTCACGTGGTCTACAGATCGAAAGGCAGCCTACGCCTGACGGCGCGTGCCGGACGTGATCTCTGTCATCAGTTCAGGAGCAAAAAACTGCACCAGTACGCTGATCAACGCAAAGGATCTGACACGCGTGCCTTTAGGGAGCCAGTAAGAGTTTTTCCCCAATCGTACAGTCTGTAGCCGCTTCGCCTGATGCGAGCTGAAAACGATCAGCGGGCGAACGTCCGCTCACTTCCATAACTAGCTTTTGACGGATAGCGACGGCAAAGTCCTCTGGCTCGTGCACGGCAAGCACGAACGAACCGGGGCCGCCGATGACGCAGTCTCGATAGTACCGGTCCAGAGGACCGAAAGAGACAGAGGGCCGAATCATGATGGCAAGTCCGTTGATGATAATGCCGCGGGCCAGAGTATCAGCGCGTGTGGAAATCACTGGAGGTCCGGTGTTGTTCGGTCCATCGCCTGAAATATCTAAGATTCGTCGCGTACCAGAAAATTCATTCCCGTCGATTAGAGACGTAGCAAAGGAGATTGCGTTGGAGACGGAAGTCGCCCGCCGTGTTCCAATTGGCCGGGCCTCGAGTTTGGCCGCGAAGGCTTTGGCATCCGCCGCATCATCAATTACCTGCCACGCGATGACCGATTTCTCGTTTACCAACCCCGCCCATTCGAAATAGCCTAGGGCAATGCGTCCAAGGTAACCGCCCTTAACTGCGTCCACAAAATCCGGGTGCCTCAGTGCCTCAACATACCCGGCCCGCTGCACATGCGCTTCTTCCAGGTCCATCGAGCCTGATACATCGACCGCAAGCATGAGTTCGACATCAACTGGTTCGGCAGCCATTGTTTGAAGCGAGAATCCGCTGAACGCCAGGATCACTGATAGAACTTTGAGCATCGTCTTGACTCGCCCCCTTGGAAGACGCGGTGCCATTTGCTCGAACTATTGTATCGGCCCGCGTTCTGACCGCAAAGCGGCAAGACGGTAGACTATTTCATATCGTGTACGTCGTCGGTCGCGCGGCGCGACGCAGATTTTGCGAGATCGCTGGCCGCTGGATTCGCAAGGGGAGTGACAAACAATGTGATTAGTCATGACTGCCAGTCAGAATCGGAACTGAAGGGCTGATTCTCTAAAAGCAGATGGTGTGCCGCTGTGCCGTGTTTGTTTCCGATTTGTGCGTCTGGGATCGCATAATGTATCGACTGGAATGTTATCCCTAAGGGAACGCCGCCCCGTCAATTGAGAGGGTTGTCTTCGTTTTTCATTCCTCAGTGCGCTGATCGGACGGCGAAATGCATCCCCATTCTTAGTGATGTGGGTCCTTGCGAGGCTTTCCGGAAAAAATGCTGCCCCGCAATATACAACTTGAAAGCGAAGAGTATTACGTTTTAGCATGCGACTATGGGCTGAGTGATCCGCTGCTCGAAAGTTCGGCAACGGGCAAGGGGGAATGCGTGCAGGCAGGGGCGTTGAGTGGCGCGGCTCCGAATGGAGCGGTGTCGGACCAGGATAATGTGACGGCCGAGAAACTGGCCGAACTTAAGACCAAAGTCCATTCGATCTTTGGCGAAGTCGTGCTGGCGATGAGTTCTGTACCTCGATACAGAACTCAGTCACTAGCAGACCTTGCTCACCTGATCATTGACCCTTTGGTTCGTAACCGCATTGCGGTGGCTTCTCCAAAGCGAACACGAGCGAAAGCTCTCTGCTCTCGCCAAGTGCCGTTGCCGTGTGGGCAAGCGTTTCTGCTGAAGTGGACGCCAAGATAGCAGAACAAACGAAGGCTGGCGTCTTCCCGATCCGTCTGAAGCCTGATGATTGGACCAGCGGCGAGATTGTGTGGTTATTGGACGTGATCGCGCCATCGCGGGAAATGGCAACAACCGTGCCTGCCAACTTCAATCGCGTTGCCAAGCAGGATGCAGTTAAGATCCATCCCCTCGTTGCTCGGTTGGTTGATGCCGAAGTGCTGCAAAAACTTGTCCGCAAAGTTGACGACGACAGGTCCTCCAAAGACTCTAGTTCTCTGAATTGAAGTCCATTGGAGCTTGCTCGCGTTCTCAGCGGGCAAAGCGGGCATGTAGGCGTCAATGACCCGAACGCGATTTGCACTGCTGATATTGTCGGCCGCCTTGCTGGCGGGGCTGGCAGGCTGTGACTTGTTCGGATTCCGGACATACGAATGGCACCAGAAGATCACTGTCATTGTTGATACTCCAGATGGCTCTGTGTCCGGTAGCGCGGTGACCGCCGTGACTCTTTCGGTTTCCCCAAAGTGGTTCGGCCTAGGAGATGTCTCGGGAGCGGCCGTGGGCAAACTTGCGGGAGAAGCGGTTGTCGTTGAGGTGCTGTGAGCGTCCGGCGAAGGCATTTTCGCTTGGTCGAGAGGCCGATATTATAGGTCGCGTTTCATCTCGTCTGCCATTACGCGGTCGACCACATCCGGATCGCATTGTTCATCGACGAGAAACTGGCGGATTCCACCATCCCATGTCCGTATGTCGGCGAGGAGATTCTGGAGCTCGTCCACGCCGTTCTCGGTCAGGCCCTTTGTGCCGTATTCGCTGCCGTCGCGGACATAAAGCAATTCGCCTTCGCTGATATTATCCGAGTTGGCGGTCACCTCTTCGATCAACTCGAGGTTCTCGCCGATCATCTCAGCGACCTGTTTGAGGGTATAGATGATCCTTGAGCGTGCCATCACGCAGCCTCGTACCGGTCTTTTGCCGGAGTCCACTGCCACGGGAGCAGTTCCGCAAGTCGATCCTTGGGATGGCTCTGGATCCTGGTCAGGACGTCTGCCAGATAGGTCTCTGGATTGTGGCCATGGAGTTTAGCTGTTTCGATGATGGTCAGGATATTGGCGATGCGCTCGCCGCCCTTGTCTGACCCAGCAAAGAGCCAATTTTTTCTTCCAATTCCGAGTGGCCTCATAGCGCGCTCAGCTATGTTGTTATCGATTTCGACACGGCCATCGTCAATGTAGACGCTCAAAGCTGCCCATCGCGAGAGAGCGTATCGCATCGCTTCGGCAAGCTTCTGTTTCTGCGGCAGCGTCGAAAGCGACGTTTCAATCCAAGCCTTGAGGTCCGCCAGAATGGGTCTGGCGTGTTGCTGGCGCAGTGTTCGCCTCTCGTCGGAAGACATGCCGCGGATACGATCCTCGATATCGTAGAGTGCACCGATGCGCGACAGAGCCTCGTCGGCGATCGGAGATGGCTTGAGCTTGATCACATCATGGAACTTGCGGCGAACATGCGCCATGCAGGCGGCTTCGATGATCTGGTTGCCGTAAAGCTTGCTATAGCCAGCATAGCCATCCGCATGCATTACGCCGCTGAAGTCAGCGAGGTGTTCAGCCGGATGCACGCCCTTTCGGTCGGGGCTATAGTAATAGGCGATCGCTCCGGGCGTGGGATCCTGGTAGCCGCTGCCGTCGAAGACATAGACCCAGACCCTGCCGGTCTTCGTCTTTCCTCGTCCTGGATCGAGAACATCGACCGGCGTATCGTCCGTGTGTACTCGGTCGACCGCGGCGATATGGGCTCTGATCAGCAAGATGAGGGGCGAGAGCAGAACGGACACACGGCCAACCCAGTCCGCCATGACAGACCGGGAGATGTCTATCCCCAGCCGGTCGTACATCTCGGACAAACGATAGAGTGGGATATGATCGTCAAATTTGGCGACCATGATGTGTGCGAGCAGTCCTGGTCCAGGTTTCCCTCGCTCGATCGGCAAGCTCGGCATCTCACCCGATACCGTCGTGTCGCAGTCCTTACAGACCATGCGCTTCTCGATATGCCGGACGATCTTCACCGAAGCCGGCACATGCTCCATCACCTGGACCACCTTGTCGGCCGCCTTCAGGAACGACATGCCACCACAAGTCGGGCAACTGCAGGGCGCTGTGTACACCCGCTCTTCAGTTGGAAGGCCATCCGGCAGAGGTCTGCGTTTCGGCTTGTCGGGGGTATCATCCAGATCTGGCAGCAGGCCTTTTCCGGAACGAGCATCAGCCTCGGCGCGGGAAGCCTCGATCTCCTCGAGCATCAGCTCGAATTGCTCAATCTTCCGATCGATCTTTTCCGAGGATGCGCCGTGCTGCCGATGTCGGAGCAGTTCCAACTGCGCGCGCAGAAGGCCGATGATCGAGTCGCGTTTGATGACTTCGGCTTCTTGTGCGCTGAGTTTCGCCGCCTGTTCTGCGACGAGCGCGCGCAATGCCAATAGCTCGTCCTGACTGTCCAGCGGCGGTGCTTTCATGCCCAAAAACATAGCCGATTTGCAGCGAAAGCACTAGCGTTTTGCCCCGGATGTGCCTGTAAAATATAGCTTTTAACCCGTGCGGCCAGGGGCGGAAGTCCACGCTGGTCGGCGCCAGTCAATCCCCTCAACAAGCATCGACAACTGAGCCTGCGTCAGATGCGCAACACCATCTTTCGCCGTCGGCCAAGGAAAGTATCCGCGCTCGAGAATCTTGTAAAACAGGCAGAACCCTTGGCCATCCCACCATAGAAGCTTGATCCGGTCGGCGCGCTTTCCACGGAAGCCGAAGATCGCTCCGGAACCCGGCGCTTCCTTGATCACCGCCTCGACCATAGCAGACAGACCATCGATACCGCGCCGCATATCGGTCACCCCGCAAGCCAAGTAGACCCGCACATTTCCTGTCGGCCCGATCATGCAGCCTCAACACACGCGATCAACGATGACAACGTCTTGCGTTCAATGTCCGCCGGAACTTTCAAACTGCGACCATTTCGTAGCTGGATCTTGATAAGCGCGGGCGCCCCGCCGGCCGCCGGCATCTGCCCGAGGCTTACTTCGTTGACCAGGTGGACCGGAAGGAACGTTGCTGACACATCGAAGTGGCTAAGCGCTTTCCGCCATAAACGGATCTGCGCAGGATAAATGTCATGGCGACGAGCGACATCACCAATGCGAACGCCCGGTTGATCGGCTTCAGCCAATATCGCCAGCTTCGCTTCCTTCGACCACCGCCGCCTACGCTCAACGCCGGAAATGATCTCCATGCGAGCCATGCCAACCTCTCAGATCTGATATTAGTGCCAGCACTAATGCTGGTTCTAATGCCAGAACATCGCCTAACTGGCTCGTTCAGCAAAATCCGCTCACCGGACGCTCACGA